>DAOVTM010000055.1 GCA_030633145.1 Desulfobulbaceae bacterium | reverse complement strand
GGGCTGACCATGACGACACCTATTATCTTTCTTGGTGCGGGTCCAGGTGACCCGGAACTGATCACCCTCAAGGGTCGTCGTCTCCTGGACGAGGCCGATGTCATTGTCTATGCGGGCAGCTTGGTCAACCCTGCCCTGCTGGATGGGGTCAGGGCGGAGATCCATGATTCCGCCTCCCTGAATCTGGTTGAAATCATGGAGATCATGGTCACCGCATCCCGGGCAGGTCGAAAAATAGTGCGCCTCCATACTGGTGATCCGGCCATTTACGGGGCCATCCGGGAGCAAATGCAGCGGCTTGACCGGGAAGATATTGCCTATGAGGTAGTGCCGGGAGTAAGTTCGGCTCTGGCCTCTGCCGCCGCACTCAAGGTTGAACTGACCGTACCCGAGGTCACCCAGACCGTGATCTTCACTCGCCAGGCAGGGAGAACCCCGGTTCCGGAAGCAGAATCGTTACGCAACCTTGCCCGTATTCAGGCATCGATGTGTATTTTTCTTTCCGTCTCCATGATGGACAAGGTGAGTGATGAGCTGATCCAGGGGGGGTATCCTGCTGATACTCCGGTTGCGGTGGTGGAAAAGGCCTCCTGGCCGGATCAGTTAATTGTCCGGGGAACTCTTGAGGATATAGCTGAAAAAATAAAAAAATCCGCAATCCGCAAAACCGCCATGATCCTGGTGGGCCGCGCCCTGGCAGATGATGCAACTGCTGCTTCAAAGCTGTATGATGCCGGGTTTAGTCATGAGTACAGGAAGGTTTAAATTATTTTATGGCTAAATCACTTGATGCGTTTCACCTGCACAATCAAATAATGGCCGACTATTGTCTTTTTGTTGATAGTTTTGTTAATATCAAAGACGAGGCAATTCGAGGGAAAGTTGAAGACGAGATGTCAGGAGGAAAATTTTGGCCTGAACCTCTGCTTCAGTTTAATCCTGCTTTTGAATCGGGTGATTCTGTTCAGGATCTTTGCTCAGAAGGTATTCTTCATCCTGCCATTCAAGATATTTTCTCAGGGTTTTCTCTCTTCAGACATCAGGTTGAAGCTATTCGACTCGGCAGTCAGGATAAAGATTTTGTCGTCACATCAGGAACCGGTTCGGGAAAATCATTAACTTTTCTGGGTACCATCTTCAACCACCTGCTCAATCATGGAACCGGTAAAGGGATAAAAGCCGTTATCGTGTACCCCATGAACGCTCTAATCAATTCCCAGACAGAGGAAATTGAAAAGTACAAGGCAAAATATCAGGAAAAAACAGGAAAGAATTTTCCAATAGATTTTGGTCAATACACGGGTCAGGAAGGGGAAAAAGAGAGAAAACGTATCAGAGAGACACCGCCGGATATCGTTTTAACCAACTACATGATGCTTGAATTGATTCTAACCAGGTCAAAAGAACATCCCATTGTCTCTTCGATTTACGAGAACCTGCACTACCTGGTCTTTGATGAACTGCATACCTACCGTGGTCGGCAGGGTGCAGACGTGGCAATGCTCATTCGCCGCATAAAGGCAAAAGCAGCCAATGAAGTGACCTGCATCGGCACTTCCGCTACTATGGTTTCCGGTGGCACTGTTCAGGAACAAAAAGAACAGGTTGCTTCCATTGCGACCACCTTCTTTGGTTCACCCTTTGAATCCTCACAGATCATCAATGAATATCTTACCCCTTGTTTTAGTGCAACTACGGGGAAACCATCGCAGCAAGAATTACAAAAAAGACTCCAAGCTGACATTGAACCTGACGCAGTTGAAGAAGAGTTAAAAAAACATCCACTAAGTGTCTGGCTTGAGCAGAAAATAGCCTTGGAGAAAACAGACTCTGTCTTGCTTCGACGTAAACCCATGCGTTTCAGCGAGATTGTCGATTTATTGGTAAAAGATTCTGGCCTTGACAGCAACCTTTGCGAGCAACAACTAAAACTTTTTCTGAAATGGCTGGCCAATGTCAATGTTGGCCTTGATGAAGCAGGCATAAGACGCTCATATCTGCCGTATAAAATTCATCAGTTCATCTCCCAGACAGGGAGCGTGTATGTATCCTTACATACCAATGCCAATCGGATTATCACCCTTGACCCTACTCATCATTTAGGAAGCGGCGACGAAAAAATCATTCTCTACCCTCTGGTATTCAGTCGTTTATCCGGCCATGAATTCCTCTGCGTTTCTCTTGATCAGAATAAACTTACCCTGAGACCCCGTGAATTCTCAGACAGCTTTGACGCAGACTCTGATGAACGTACAGGATATATTATTCCAGGTGATAATGTTTGGAACCCGGAAACAGATCTGGAACAACTCCCGGAAGCATGGCTGCAACGAAAAAAAACAGGAGAATGCAGGCCGATCAAAAAATATAGGGATCGTTTTCCTGTCAGGATTTATTTTGATATTCAGGGCAACTATTCGTTTGAGCCAATATACAATCACAGCGGTTGGTTTATGGCTGAAAAACTCCTGTTTGACCCAACCAGTGGCGCACAGTATCACTCACAGACCAGTGAAAGAACAAAACTTACCCGCCTTGGCAGTGAAGCCAGAAGCACGTCAACCACGGTTATAAGTCATTCCATTTTAACCCGACTTGCCGATGCCGGTATTCCCTGGCAAGATCAAAAATTGCTTAGTTTCACAGATAATCGGCAGGATGCCGCTCTCCAGTCAGGGCATTTCAATGATACTCTTCGGGTAGTTCATCTCAGGTCTGCCATCTACTATGCCCTGGAAAAACATGGGTCGCTTGATTTTTCCAGACTCGATCAGGCTATTTTTGATGCCTTAAATCTTTCCCTGTCCGACTATGCTGTCCAAACGGATAGTTCTTTTCCCAGTGTTTTGAAGAAAATTGAAGCGACCTTAAAAGACTATCTCATGTACAGGGCAATTTATGATCTCAGGCGAGGTTGGCGTGTTGTGCTGCCCAACCTGGAGCAATGCGCCTTGCTTGAGATTGACTATAAAGATTTAAAAGAAAATTGCGAGGCAGCCGCTGCCTGGCAGGCTGTACCCTTTATTGGCGAACTCTCAGGTACTGAAAGAACAGAGATTGTCTATCAGACCCTTGAGTATTTCAGAAAACTCTATGCCATCCACAGCAATGAATACCTGAGTCAAAATGCTATTGATGAAAAACGTAAAAAAATTCGTGAAAAGCTCAAGGAACCGTGGACATTTGAAGATAACGAAGAGATAAACACCCCCTATAAAATTGGTTATGAACCGCTCAACAGACGATCAAAATCCTCTGCATATTATAAGAGTGGCGGCCCGAACAGCGGCTTGGGAAAATATCTCAAAACAGAAGCCGGAAAAATGGGGATTTTATGCAAAAAAAAGGAGGATTATCAAGAGTTCATTGTCCTGTTCTTTAATGTACTGGCCAACGCAGGATGGTTACAGCCAAGTATTGCCAAGAACAAAATGAATGAAGATACCACTCTCTATCAACTGCGTATTGATGCAATAATTTGGAAGCGTGGTGATGGTGAACATCTTACCCCGGACAAAGTCACTATTCGTTCGTATAAAGAGATAATCCAGCGGCCAAACCGTTTTTATCAAGAGATGTATCGCGCCGATTTTGCCAATCGTAAAAAACTTATCGGCAGGGAACACACAGGTCAACTCAGTAATGATGACCGAATTGATAGGGAAACAAGTTTTCGATCCGGTGAATACAGTGCCCTTTTTTGTTCACCAACCATGGAACTCGGAATTGACATTGCCAACCTCAATGTTGTTCACATGAGAAATGTCCCTCCTAATGCTGCTAATTACGCACAACGTGGTGGCCGGGCAGGGCGAAGCGGTCAAGCCGCCCTGGTGTTTACCAACTGTTCGGCATTTTCTCCCCATGATCGGCATTATTTTAAACATGCTGCTGAAATGGTAGCCGGTGTTGTGACCCCGCCTCGTATAGACCTGTACAATGCAGAACTACTCACGTCACACCTGAATGCTGTTTGTCTATCCCATATCAAACTTACGGAGCTGAATCAAAGCCTGATGGATCTGGTTAACCAGGATGATCCAACCCTGCCTCTCAAAGAAGAGATTAAAGAAAAATTAAATCTTAATGATGCTGCAAAACATGAGATAAAATACGTCTTTAACCGGGCAATTAAAGATTTAACCAACACCTCAACGGCAATTCCAATACATCCTGAACAAATTGATCAAATTATTGGTTCAATCGCTGGTTCATTGAATAATGCGTTGGAACGGTGGCGCCGCCTGTATCTTGCCATGCAGAGACAGATATCAGATGCAAACCGAATACTGGAAAGCGGCATTTATAAAGGTCATTCAGATGAAGTGAAAGATGCCAAACGAAATGTCGCCCAGGCACTTCGTCAACGAGACCTCTTAAAAAATGATATTACCCGGGGCAGTCTCTCAGAATTTTACCCTTACCGCTATCTTGCCTCAGAAGGTTTTTTGCCTGGTTATAATTTTACCAGACTGCCCATACGCTGCTTTATCCCCTTTGGTAATGCCGGTGAATATGTTTCCAGACCTCGTTTAATTGCGCTCAGGGAATTCGGCCCGAAAAATGTTATTTATCATAACGGCTCCAAATTTCAGATCATCCAGATTCTTGCCCCGGAAGCTGATTTAAAACTGAAAAAAGCCAAGATCAGCACGAATTGCGGCTATATTATGATGGATGATGAGTACAATGCCAGTGTCTGTCCTTTTTCCAACACTCCATTGTCAGGGGCAGGCTCCACTGAAATTTTCCTTGATCTCATGGAAATGGCAGAGACCAAAACCAGAGAGATGGAGCGCATCTCCTGTGAGGAAGAGGAACGGCTGTCAAAAGGGTTTGAAATAAAGACCTATTTCTCTATGCCTTCCGGTGGAGCCGATGCCATCCAAAAGGCTATTGTAAAAAATGAGGAGGAGGATTTTTTAAATATTCGTTTTTTACCAACAGCACGTCTTGTCCAGATCAATAAAAAATGGCGCGCAACAGAGGCCACCGGTTTTCTCATGGGTTTGAAATCAGGCTGGTGGAAAAATGAGCCAAAAGAAACCCCGCCAGCAGATGCAGAGGAAACCAGAAGAGTACAACTGTTTACCTATGACACGGCTGATGCCCTGTATATCGAACCAATCAAATCCCTTGCCCTTGACCATGATGGGGTTGTTACGCTCCAGTACGCCTTAAAAAGAGCCATTGAAAATATCTTCCAGATCGAATCCAGAGAAATTGGAGTTGAGCTTATGGGAGACGAAGAAGAACCAAATATTTTTCTTTATGAGGCCGCAGAAGGAAGCCTCGGTGTTCTCTCCCAGTTTATCGAAGATAAGGATACCTTTACAGAGGTAATAAAGGAGGCAATCTCCATTTGCCGCTATGATGATCCTGAATACACAGAGGATGCCTCTTACGACGATCTGCTCAGCTATTATAATCAGCGGTATCATGATATAATTAACCGCCATCTTATTCAGGATGCCCTTGAAAAGCTGGCAATCTGTAACCTGGAAGTCATAACCAATGTGGCATATCAGGATTATGAGTCCCAATATCAGTCACTTTTGAAACAGATAGACCCAACCTCCTCAACAGAACTGAAGTTTCTTACCTTTCTCCACGACAACGGCCTGAAATTGCCCGATGCCGCCCAGAAACAGGTTGATGGCATCTACTGCCAGCCGGATTTTTTCTATGCGCCGGATGTTTGGGTTTTCTGCGACGGCACTCCCCATGACAAGCCGGAGGTCATAGAAAAGGACAAAAAACAGCGCAAGGCTATTTTAAATCATGGCGATCAGGTGTTTGTTTATTATTATCAGGATAATCTTGCCGAAATAACCAGCAAGCGAACTGACATTTTTAAAAAGGTAAAATAGAGATGGATTTCAAAGCAGGCTCACTTGTTCAAGTCCGCAACCGGGACTGGGTTGTACTTCCTTCCCCGGAGGATGACCTTGTCCTGCTGAAACCGCTCGGCGGGTCAGAAGAAGAAATCACCGGTATCTATCTCCCGCTGGCCTTTGAAGAGGATAAAATCACCTCCACCTCATTTCCCCTGCCCACAGCCGATGACATCGGTGATATTTCCTCTGCCCGTCTTCTGTACAATGCTTGCCGTCTTTCGTTCCGCAGTGGAGCCGGTCCGTTTCGATCCCTTGCCAAACTCTCTTTCAGACCCCGATCCTATCAAATGGTTCCCTTGATTATGGCTCTGCGCCAGCCGTCTCCAGTGCGTTTACTCATTGCCGATGATGTTGGTGTGGGTAAAACCATCGAGGCTTTACTGGTATTAAAAGAGCTGCTTGAGCGGAGAGAGATCAAACGGTTTGCCATTGTTGTTCTGCCCCATCTCTGTGAACAGTGGCAGGCGGAATTAAAAGATAAATTCGGCATTGAGGCGGTCATAATCCGTTCAAACACCCAGGCCAGACTGGATAGAGAGATCCATGGGGATACCAGTGTCTATGAGTATTATCCATACCAGATTATCTCCATTGATTACATAAAGTCAGCTATAAGACGGCAGGTTTTTATCCAGGAATGTCCGGAATTCATCATTGTCGATGAGGCGCATACCTGCACCAATGCTCAGTCAATGGGATCGAGCCACCAGCAGCGTCATAAGCTTATCAGTGATATTGCTGCCAGGCCGGGGCAGCACATGTTGTATCTCACAGCCACCCCGCATAGTGGCAAAGCGGAACAGTTTCAGTCGCTGCTTGGTCTCATTAAACCAGAGTTCCAGCAGCTTGATTTAACTGCGGCAAACCAGAAAGACCGCAGAAAACTGGCCAAATATTATGTCCAGCGGCGCAGGGCAGATGTTGAAAAATGGATGAACGAAGACACCCCGTTCCCCAAACGGGATGCGGGTGAATTTCAATATGATCTCTCAAAGGAATATGGTGATTTTTACCAGGATATCCTCGAATTTTCCTTTGGCCTGACCAAGAAGAAACATGCCCATGCCGGTACTCAACGTCTCAGGTACTGGTCAGCTCTGGCTCTGCTGCGTGGTGTAATGTCCAGTCCAGCCGCAGGGTTGGAGATGTTGAAAAACAGGATAAAAAAGAATCTGCCGGAACAGGGCGAAGCAGAAGCGGATGAAAACAATCCCCTTTTAGATGAGGATTTCAGTTCAGCAAAAGATTTTACCCCTTCAGCAATTCTGGAACGAACAGACTGGACAGCAACTGAAAATAAAAGACTCTCACAGCTGGCTGAACAACTCACGAACTTACAGACCATTGAGCATGACCATAAGGCAAAGCAAACCCTGAAAATTGTCCAACAGTGGCTGCAGCAAGGGTACAACCCTGTCATTTTCTGTCGCTTTATTGCCACAGCAAAATATCTTGGCGCAATCCTGCAACAGGAGCTGCAAAGAAAAAAAGGGCTGGATATACAGGTTATCACCAGCGAAGATCCAGACGAAATCCGTAAAGATCGTATAGAAAAGATGGGGCATTCCAAACAACGGGTTCTGATCGCAACCGACTGTCTCAGTGAAGGAATTAATCTCCAGGATCTCTTTAGCGCAGTCCTGCATTATGATCTGCCCTGGAATCCCAACCGTCTTGAACAGCGTGAGGGCAGGGTAGATCGTTTCGGCCAGACCTCGCCCACTGTTAAAACCTTTCTCCTTTATGGAAACAACAATCCCATTGACGGTGTTGTACTCAAGGTGCTTCTGAGAAAAGTCAGGGAAATCAGAAAATCCACCGGTATTTCCATTCCCTTTCCAGAAGATTCACAGTCACTCATGGACTCTGTTCTCCAGGCAGTGCTGGAAAGTCCACTGGTAACGAGTACGGGTGTGCAGCCCAAGCAGTTAGCCCTGTTTGATGAACTGGATATGGTCAAGGAAAAAGAACTTGCCGCTTCCAGAGCAATTGAAGAGGCGGCTCAGCGGGAAAAGGCATCTCGAACCATTTTTGCTCAAAATGCCATTAAAGCAGAAGAAATAGAACAGGATTTACAGGAGTCGGATGATGCCATCGGCACTCCACAGGCCGTTGAGAAATTTGTCACCGAGGCATTGCTCAACCTGATCGGTGTACAGATAACCAGGGATAAAAATCAGGGGTACAACCTGTTTACCGACAATATTCCAGGAGCGCTTAAATCCGTTTTACCTGATAAAAACCCGATTAAGGTTAGTTTTGTTTCACCAACGCCGGAAGGGTATTGTTATTTTGGTAGAAACCATCCCTTTGTGGAACAACTCTGCCAGTTTCTCATGGCCAATTCGTTGAGCCAAAAGCACGACTATGGCCCCGCCCGCTCCGCCATTATTCGTTGTGCAGATGTGAGCAGAAAAACCACCTTGCTGCTCTTCAGGGTTCGCAATGTCATTGAATCAAAAAAAGGCGGCAACCAGTTAGTGGCAGAAGAGATGTTGATTTGGGGTTTCTCTGGCAGCGCAGAAGAAAGCAATTGGCTCAGCCGGGAAGAGACCAGGCATCTTCTTCATCATGCTGTGCCAAGCTCGGATCTTTCACCCCAGGCCAGACCAGGGTTCCTGGAAAATGAACTGGAGGAAATTGAAGAATTACACGCTTCAGGTATTCTCGATAAGGTGGCGCTCAAACGGGCAGAAATTCTGCTTGAAGCACATGAACGATTCAGGAAATTGCTTGGCGGCGGCAAATACAAGGTGGTGGAACCTGTGCTGCCCATGGATCTTATGGGCGTGTATGTTTTATTGCCGGAGAGAGGGTAAATATTCTTATTTTTGGTATGGCGCTTCTACATCTTTAAGCATGGGGAAATGTTTTATGTTCAGGGTATATAATTTTAATTCATTTTTAATTGCTGTTGCTGCTATCATGGCATCTGACAAGCCAACATTGTGTGAAGCACGATAATCACGCTTTAAAAGACCTCCTTTCTGAGAAATGTCCAAATCCACGGGGAGTGACTCAAAGAGTTGGATGAATTCATCAAGGTTTTTTCGTTCTTCTCCTTCACGAACTCCAGCGTAGAGTTCTGCCACTGTAATAGTGGAGAGGACAATTCTCTCGTAATTATTTTTTATGAAACTGATTGCCTGGGGAAGTCCGCGGAAATAATCAATCAGGACATCTGTATCCACAAGTATTTTCATTTCTCGAACTCTCGATCCCAATCTTGACGGAGAGTTTCAGCACTGACTATATCTTGTCGATCCTTCCACATTCCAGCGGTTTTTTGCAGAATCATTTTTGTGTCTTTTGGAGTTACAGAGAATCGTTCTATAAAGTTGTTAATGGCATCGCGAATCAATTCACTCTGTTTTCTGTTAATTTGTGATGCAATGGCTGTGAGTTGTTGTTGCTCGTATTCTGTCAGGTAAACTTGTGTTTTGATCATAGCTGTCACTTTACCGAATTTTTTGTTTATTTGATAAATATTACATTTATTAAAATCTAACCATAGAGTCAAGCATACTGTCAAATATAAGATTGTTTTCAGAAAAAACAATCTGCCTTTTACTGTTCGCAAACTGGACTAATGACAATAGATTCTCTTTAATATGAAATACTCAACCATTCGCATAGAAGGCTCTATCCTCTCAGCCGATATTCTCGACAAAATCAGTCAGGAAGAACTGTCCGGGCAGACGAGTAAAGACTTTGGCTTGTCAACAAACTCCAAAGTCAAAGATGAGATTGCCAGAGCCTGGGCAGATTCCCAGGATATGTGGCGGGTGTATAAAAGACGTATAGAGCGACTCAAGGAAGACGACTACGGAACCTCTGAAACCAGAAAATTCTGGGTCATTCCTCTCCTTGATATGCTTGGATTTGATGCGGGAATTGCCAGGGCGGAAACCGTCAACGGCAAGACCTACGCCATCAGTCACCGGGTACAAAACCTGGATAACTTTCCTGTGCATATCATGGGATTTCGGGACAGTCTGGATAAAAAACGAACAACCGGCGGCCCGCGCATGTCACCCCATGGCCTGGTTCAGGAATATCTGAACCTTACCGAACATCTCTATGCCGTTGTAGCCAACGGAACCTATCTTCGCCTGTTGCGGGACTCCAGCCGTCTTATCAAGCTCTCCTTTATCGAGTTTGATCTTGCCTCCATGATGGATGATGCCCATTTTGCCGACTTTGCCATCATGTACCGGCTGCTCCATGCCAGCCGGATGCCGCAGAAGATGGAGCTGGGCGCAGACAGCCTTATTGAACAGTACCACCAGGATGCCCTGGATTCTGGTTCCCGGATCAGAGATGGTCTGAGCCGGGCGGTTGAAAGCTCGATCTGTCTGCTCGGTGAAGGGTTTCTTGCCCACCCGGACAACGGGCAACTCCGTGAACGTATAACAGAAAACAAGCTCAACGCTGATGACCTGTACCAGTATATCCTGAAACTGATTTATCGTCTGCTCTTTCTCATGGTTATTGAAGAGCGGGATCTTGTGTATCCAAAAGGTTGTGATAAGAAAAAAAGAGAGCTTTACTACTCCTGGTATTCTGTAGCCAGCCTGCGTCGTATTTCAGAGAAACCGTATCTTGCCGACCACCGTTTCAGTGATTTATGGATTAATCTAAAAAACTGTTTTGCCCTTTTTGATCTGGGCGTGAAAGGGGAAAAACTTGATCTCAAGCCCCTGGCAGGAGAGCTTTTTGGCTATAACGCCATAGATATTCTCAACCGATGCAGTCTGGACAATAAAACCCTGCTCACCTGTCTGCGTAATCTCAATATCTTTGAAAACCCGGTCACCAGGCAACAAATGCGGGTCAATTACGGCTCCCTTAATGTGGAGGAGTTTGGCTCGGTCTATGAAGGGCTGCTGGAAAAAGACCCGGTTCTGCATCTGGAGCATGGGAAATATACCTTTGGCTTTCAAGCCGGTTCCGGGCGTTCTTCCTCCGGCTCCCATTACACCCCGGATGAACTGGTTCAACCCTTGATCAAGCACTCCCTGGATCATATCATTGCCGATAGATTGAAAAAGAGTGATCCCGTTGCAGCCCTTCTTTCAATAACGGTTTGCGATGTGGCCTGCGGTTCCGGCCATATTCTTCTCAACGCAGCCCGGCGGATTGGAGGGGAGATAGCCAAGCTGCGTTCAGGTGAAGAGCAGCCCCCACCAGAGCCGTTTCGTCAGGGAGTAAGGGACGCAATCAGCCACTGTATTTACGGGGTGGATAAAAATCCTCTGGCCGTAGAGCTGTGCAAGGTCGCCCTCTGGCTTGAGGCGCATGATCCCGGTAAACCGCTTTCTTTTCTGGATCATCATATCAAGTGTGGCGATGCCATTGTTGGCTTGGCTCATAAGGAGGAACTGGAAAATGGTATTGCGCCCGAGGCGTTCAAAAAACTGGCTGGTGATGATAAAGAGGTTGTCAAACGGTTGCGTAATAAAAACAAGAGGCAGATCAAAGAAGAGGTGATTGACAGCCAATATTTTGAGGTGTTGGATAAACCCCTTACTGATTTGGCTTGGCAGTGCCGAGAGGTTAATCAGATTAATCAGGAAACTCCTGCTGATGTGGAAAAAGCCAAAACAGTGTATGAGGGGCTTATTTCAGGTAAGGATTGGTGGCGGCTGAAGAATCTGGCAGATATTCAGGTGGCTCAGTTTTTTATCCCCAAAATTGAGGAAAACGAGCCGCTCTGTATTACCCATGGTGCGTACAAGGATTTTCTTGAAGAAAGAACACCGTTACAGGGGCAGGATGTTGCCAAGGCCATAGCAGTGGGCGCTGAAAAACGGTTTTTTCACTGGTTTTTGGAGTTTCCTGAGATTTTTGAGCGGGGTGGCTTTGATTGTATTTTGGGGAATCCGCCGTATTTGGGAGACAGAAAGTTACGCAGTACTTTTGGAGCCAATTTCACTGAATATGTTCAATACGCTTACGAACCGGCGGCAATAAATGATCTTGTCACATATTTCTTGAGACGAATTTTCAACATAATAAAAAAGCAATGTTTTCTCTCTTTAATTACAACAAATTCTATCTCAGAGGGTAGTAGTCGTAAGGGTGGATTAGATGTTATCCTCAAGGAAAAAGGCACTCTTAACTTTGTCCACAAGTCTGTCCGTTGGCCTGGGGTCGCAAACCTTTATGTATCATTGCTCTGTATAACCAAAGGTGGTTGGAAAAGAAAACGATACCTCGATAACAAGGTTGTTAATTACATAAGTAGCTATTTTGACAATTTTATAGATCTTGGGTCACCAAATAGGCTAAAGGCAAACAAGGCCAAGCTGTTTAATGGGACATATTATCTTGGTGACGGTTTCCTGCTCGATGATCAGGAAACCGAAGAAATGCTGCTGGCTGACCCCAGAAACTTGGAGGTCATCTTTCCACTGATTAACGGTAAGGATGCAAACGACAGTTTTCACCAACAACCAACTCGTCATATTATCAACTTTTTTGGTTGGAGCGAGAAAAAAGCTCAGGAATACGAAAAACCATACCAACGTGTATTGGAGCTTGTGAAGCCAGTTCGTGACAAGGTTAACCGAAAGTCAAATCGTGAGAATTGGTGGATTTATGCAGAGAACCGTCCTGGCTTGTATAATGCAATAAAAAATATTGAGACTTGTTTTATAGTAGCCTGTAATACTAAATATCTCAATTTCTCGGCCAGTGCTACAGACAGAGTATTTACTCATACACTTTTTGTATACGCCATGGATAATTATACCAATTATTCCATTGTCCAATCTACTCTCCACAATGAATGGGCCAGGAAGTACAGCTCTTCAATAGGCATAGGTTTGCGCTATTCCCCATCAAACTGTTTCCAGACATATCCTTTCCCCCAAAGCATTGACTCGGAAGTAGAAGCCAGCCTATCTGAAATCGGCAATCAATACCATGAATTCCGCCGCCAACTCATGCACTGCTTACAGCTCGGTCTAACCAAAACCTACAACCTGTTCCACACACCGGAACTCACCACAGCCATGGTAGAAAAAGCCAGCAAACAGGACGAACCAACCGCCACCCAAGCCTATGAAGACATCCTTCACCTGCGACAACTCCACAAACAAATGGACAACGCCGTCCTTACCGCCTACGGCTGGACAGGCATAGACCTTGCCCACAACTTCTACGACATGGACTATCTGCCGGAAAACGACCGCACCCGCTACACCATCTCCCCGGCTGGCAGAAAAGAAATCCTTAAACGCCTGCTCAAACTCAACCACGATCTCCATGCCGAAGAGGTCGCCAATGGCTTACACGATAAGAAAAAAACAACCCGGAAGAAAATTAAAACCGCAATTAAAAAGGGACAGCCTGTTCAGATAAACCTCTTTAAATAAGGCAGGAATATGAACTCAGAATTCGCTGAAATCAAATTCACTGAAGTCACAAAAGATATTCGTGAAAGTTTTTTAACCACTGCCACAGACGTATTGTCATTGCTAAATCCTAAAAAAAACACAGGAATAGATCAGGGGTGAAATCGAAAAAATCAGCAATGAACTGGTCAGCAATCCGCCGATTGATCCGACAACCCTGCGCAAGACTACCTTTTATTGTGACAAGTACAAACTCCTGAAAACCACGCTACATGGTGCAAGTATGCGGTAAAAAGAGAACCTTTTG
>DAOVTM010000217.1 GCA_030633145.1 Desulfobulbaceae bacterium | reverse complement strand
GCTGGACGTGGTAAGTATAATAAAACACAAAAGCAACTCACTTCAATAAAAGCTATGTATGGGATTCCGCTTGTTCAAGATTTTCGAGAAAGACTATGCTGTGAATAGAATTCTTGTTACCACCACTTTTGGAGAAGTTACGATTAAGGTAGCTGGCTCCGCCTTCCAGGTAGGTGGGGGTAAAAGATGCCTTAGGCCCACCCAGAACTCGATGAACAGGTTTGTTTATGGGATGTGCCGTATCATTCACTGCAAACCCGTGGGAAAACTGGACTCTACCTCGTAAGGCGTTTCCCTGTACCGTTCCAAAGATAAGTTCAGCCAGGTCTTTAGTGTCATCCTGTTTATGGTCTCCCGGCAATAGATCATGTATAGAGTGATCAAAGGCCAGCCGGTACATAAGGGCAAGCCCCATGGAATGAATGGAATCGTCATCATTTTTCAGGTAAAATACTGGTATCTTAGTGCGAATTCTATTGCTGGAATCAAGCCATTGGCTGAGGTCATCATTTGCTCTACCGTTTTCCGAATGGATGAAGAAAAAATCTTCTTCCAGTTGGTCATTTACGGTTAAAGGGGTTTGTGCAGGATCATAAAAAATAAACTCCATGTGTTTACGCCAATTCGGTTGTCCGCTAAAAACCAGCGTTCCTGTCTGGGTGCCGCTGCCAATACTCCTGGCCTTGATGTACCAGAGATTGCCGCTCTTGTGATGGTGTACCGTTTTAAGCTGACCATTTTCCGTCACAAGATCAAAAAAAATATCCAGTGGTTTAGTCCAATTATCGTACTTTACATGACCTCTTTGCGGCTGATTCAGGTTGATATTATTTCCATGATACGTTTGTAGCTCGCTTTGTTCCACCCTGGCAAATTTGCAGGGTGTTAACTTGAGTGAACTGGGATGTCCATGCAGCCACCCTGCTCGTACCTGAGGTTTCCATGCTCCCTGCTCTCTTTCAGTGATGGCATTTTTATACGTTTCAGCGGTTTCCGTTTTTGATACTATATCCCGAAACGAAAACCGATGATTATTAATCCGCCCCTTACCCATCTTGCCAAAGCTCAAGATCTCCAGCACCGAACGAACCATACCCTTGATAGAGGTACCAGGAATAAAATAACGGTCATCAAACCTGGAAAAGGAAGTATAGTCTTCCATACCGTTGCATACCTGTGAGTCCTTGGGCCAGGCACCGCCGTTACGCACATAAATCGGAGCTTCCGCAGTGAGCTTGATGGTGATACAGCCGCTCTCACCATCGGAAAAGGGTACATCGTGGGAAACCTGGTCAGCCCAGTCTGGAAAGAAAACCTGCTCGTTCAACGGGACAAAATTATACGGAGCTTTAATCATGGTTTTTTTCCTCCTTCACAGTTTTTTTACATGGCGCAAACCCGTCAAATCCGATCCAGGCCGGTTGCAGGGTTTCCATATTTTCACAAAAGAGGTCTGGCTCGGGCAGCCATGCCTCCTGGAAGCAGAGAGAACAGGGCTGCTTGAAGCCATGGCCTATATATGTATGCCGGACAAGCCGTATGCCCTCTTCTTCAGCTCTGTTCCAGTCCACCATGCCGATATGATACTCTCCATCAACAAAACGGATGGAAATGGAATGGGATTCGTCCTTTGCCTTGAGGTTGCCTTCGATGATAAAGGGATGGCGACCGACGGTGGAAAAAACATATTTTTCGTTAATCTCATCCGGTGCATTACTGTTGTCAAACCAGAGATACCCCACATACTCGACATCTGCCGAAATATCGGTTAACTGTTCTAATCGTTTGAAAGCATTGTCCATCTCTGCTCGCCTCCCTCTTTCTTTTCCACAGTTCCAGTAAACACGCCATGTCCACGCATTACACCGCCGCCCAGGGGCAGCATACCAGTGGCAATATCGTTTAAGGCCATTTCAAAGGCTTTTTGTATATTGTCGTCATCCAATGCGTCCTTCTCCACCAGGAATTCAAGGGTAAACCCGTTTGCTGCCCCACTACCAGATTCAACCCGTTCGTTGAATAAGGCACCGTCAATGGGTGCCTGGGTGAAGCGGTCAATGGCTACATGGTTGAGGATCTTATCCCGTCCCTTGTCAACAAACAGGTCTGAAAGTATGACCTTTCCCGAGCATCCTGTGCCATCGTCTTTGGCAGTTCCGAACAGGGTTTGTACGGCCTGGTTGTTTTCCCTGGTTTCCTCGCTGATAACCACAGCACTATCATCTGCGTAAACACCTTGCAGTTGATTATAATAAAAAGCGGTACGATGGGAGACAGCACCCTTGACTGAACTTGCCGGCAGCAGGGTCATTGCATTGCCAAAGGATGGGATGCCGTTCTGCCAGGTAATGGTCTTTTCCGACACCGGTATGATGTCCGCTTTCCGGTCACCGAAACCGGCACCAAAGATGAAAAAATCATCCGGTTGCAGGCTGAGCCTGTACCCGGTGATCTGTTCGGGTAGTGGTGCTGTGTAGTTTTCACCTGGTTCTTCACCAGGCATGGAATCGGCAAGGGAACTGCTTCTCACAAGATAAGCACTGAGCTGATCCGGCTCGGTCAGTTCGTATCGGTCGGCCACCAGGGAGATGGTTTTTAAGGCCCCGTATCCTTTGCGAATGCCACCTCCGATACGAAAGAGGGGTGACTTGACAGCATTCAGGATTGTTTCCCAGTTGTCCTGATCATCACTATTGCCGATAAGTTCAAGTTCAAAGACAAAACGACAGCCCTTATAAACCACCCTGTTGTCGAATTTGCCATGTTCAGCAGCATCTGCCGTTCCCTGTGCGGTTATCCTGCAATGGTGCCGAACAGGCAGGTTAAGAAAATGCTGGTAAAATTCGTCCTCACCGTCAATCTCCTGTAAGCCTTCAATGACCTGTCCAGCTTTGCCCACCATGAGTCCATTGGATACTAACAATCGGGAACCAGCCCCGTTGTCGATCTTATCTTCCTGGAAACCGAAGAGCTGCTGTACGGTTTTCTTACGGTTATTGTCTCTGGGTTTGTCGTTTACGAGAGAATGCCGCAAAATCCCACAGATAGCTGTGCCTGGGAGTACTGGCAGGCCGTTGCAGTCCAGGGCCACTGGAGCATCCGTGAGCAGGTCAAAATCTCCTGTCCCTACCGCCAGTGGACTGTCCGCCTCTACAAGAAAACGGGCCATATAGCGGATATTATACTCCATTATTTTTCTCCTTCTTCCGTTGGCTGCCCTGTCCAGCCTTGGCCATTTCTGCTGCCAGCCGGATGATCAATGGTATCATAATATCCGGGCTGTCTCTGTTGATCTTTTTTATAAAATCCTGGAGAATCTTGCGCCGACCCATTTTTAACCATTTTTCCACTGCTACTCCGTGCATGAGATAGCCGGGTTCGGCTTCATTGTCCCCGAACAGGTTGTTCAGAAGGTCAAGACCGTTGACTGATTGTTCAGCAATGGTGCGGATTGCTCCCCACTGACTGGCAAACTTGCCGGTAAAGGCTTGTTTGTTGTCTCGGACAAAGTGGTTTATTTTGTTGAGTATAAGGGTATTATTGGCATGGTCGGTTTGTTGCTGATCCAGCCAGGAAATCAGAGGGTCATCGGGTACAGGTAAGGCTGTTTGTTCTGCGCTGGATGCTTCTGCTTGTTCATCTGGAACAACAATATCCGTAAACAGACCCCTTGTATCGTTTGTTTGCAGAAACCCCGGCTCAACCAGCAGTTCCCCAAAACCATCGGTTATATAACAGCCGATTCCGGTTATCCTTGTCGGCAGATCAGCAGGTTCATCCAGTTGTACTACCAGGACGGATCCTTTATCAATACATATCCGATCAGCATCCATGGTACACCGTTTACTGTTCCAGGGTGCGTAACGTGAGGTGCGGAGTTGTGATTTTCCCCATAATATTTTTGCGGATTTCGGCGGCAGTCCCAGCATCTCCGGCCCAGGGCGCAGGGTCGGCTGCCCGTATCTGTCCAGGAAAATCAACCTGCTTTCGCAGTACAGACTGATTTCACCCGAATACTGTCCGGTGGTTTCATCCAGTTCGTTTTCCCGTACCAGGTCAATGCGCACTCTCCCATACTGGGCAGACCGGGAATGGCCTATGTTTTGTTCTCCGGTAAGTTCCGCCTTGATAAATGCAGTCAGCTTATCCAGTTGATCATTTTTTTCCAGGCAGACGGAAAATTGCCAGGACGTTCCGGGCTGCAAACCGGTGTAACCAAACAGTTGACTGTCGGCAGAACGGCGTTTATCGGGGTCATACGCAGACTTCATGGCATATTGTTTCCATTGGGACAGATCCGCAGGCGCATACCCCTGATCTGTTTTACCAATAAATCCCTTTCTGACCTGTTTTAACTGCATACCATTATCCGTAAGTTCTTCAAAGTGATGCTCTTCCAACTTATGATGCAGTCGCACCTGCCTGTCTTTTAACGTCTCCCCTTTCAGGCAAAACCAGGAAGCGGGTACCTTGTGGGTTTTGACATTGTTAAGGAGCAAGTGTGCGTCACCAAAGCGAACAGCTCCAGAATGAAACAGATCATAGGCCAGGTCGCTCTTTCTCGCACCTTCGTATTGATTGGCAATAATTCCGAGAAAAGCAGAACCGGGGATAAAATCCAGGGAGGGCAGCCGTCCTTCGCTGGCTCCTGAACCGCTCAGGATGATATCGCTGAGGAGTTCACAATGAAAAATAAGCTCTTTCATGTATTTTCACCTCTCTGATTGTCTGTGATCCGCCATGTACACTTTCCCATTCCCCGGTTGCGGTTTTGCCCGAGTCGTTTGATCCACTGCATACATCTGCCCAGTTCATTCCGGTCATCGTCAAAATTATGTATTGCTGCCTCCAGGGTCAGTGGAACCACCGTTTCCATCAACCGCAGGCTGTGCTCCAGGGCAACTCCCTGTTGGTTAATGGCTGTGGCAGCTATTTCCCGGTATAGGAACCGTTTTTTGTCCTGTTTGGCAAGGTATCCTCGCAGCGCAGGAGCAAGTTCGCCGTTGGAAAAAAAACATTTCGTTCCCAGTCCTTCCCGCTGACCGAAATTGTTCTGTATGAACAGCTCCCACTCTTCGCTTTTGCCCTCTTCCAGTATTTTCAGGTTTTTTGCGGCATTGCGCAGCAACCCTTTCAAGGTTCTGCCGGGGATAAAGGGCAGGCCATGACGATCCCGGATAACCTTTATATCAACCCCGAACCCACCGCTCTGACCAGAGCTGCAATGCCAGTCACTGTGCAGGGTGATGGTGTAGTTTATTGTCATTATTACGCTCCTTTGCTTACGGACAGTATGGACAGTTCATTCGATCAACAAGGCTATTTGTCATTCAGAAAATCGACAATCCGCTCCCGCTTGTCAACAAGAGAATGTCCATCCCAATCCTGGTCATAATCCGGCCAGTTACCGCATACCTCATCCTTTGGCAGATGATACCCGACTTGCCCGGTGGGCAGGTCAATCATCAACACCGGCCAGCCAGGTACATCCGGGTCAAAACGCAGTCCAACTTTCATTCCCTGCTGCCGGGCTAATTTTGCCATGACCATTACTGCCTGATTCCGGTCATAATAGGCATCGTTCAAGGTACTGCTCTGGTTTTCGCTCATGAGTATATACTCCTTACTTGTCGTCTTTCGACCAAGAATCATATATTTTCTTTGCTCGTTTACTACCGCCGCTGTTCCAGAAACTTTCCAGTCCACATTGCGATGCAATGGATAGAATCAACTCTTTAACTGCTGATTTGAGTTCCTGGTCATTGATCATTTTCCACTGTTTAGCAACTGCCGGCCCGACAAGCCTGGTTTGCACTTGAGGCTCATCAAGTAGAGCAAACGGCTGGTTATTATTCAAGGTGCTGACTGAATCTCTCAGCCATTCGCAACTAGCTGTTTCTTCTCCGACAAGTGCAGTCATAACACACGGGGCATCTTTGGGAGTTTTTTCTACAGGGGGCTTCCTTTCAGCAGTTTGACTATCTTTGCCGCTCTCAAGTTGGTAAAAGCTCGGTAGAAATTTCATCCCTGCTATTAAGGGGGGCATAGGGGCGGTCTGCTTCTGCTCATCGCTATACCCTTTCCTCCACTGGATAGACAATTCCGGGTCGAGATGTTTTATTGAACCGGCCTTGCGTAACATTGTCAGGGTTTCCTTGTCTATGAGAGAAAGGTCTTCCTGGTGGCACTGTCCAGATTGTTGAAGCTGTCCTTCTGCCAGGGTTAATCCATTTACTGAATAGCGTAGTTTCCGGTCAGTAAAGGAGGTTTTTGTGATATCAACCTGTACAATGCCCAAGCCAAGGGCTTTGCCGAGGCCCAAACGATGGAGAAAGTCCGCATCCGGTATCAGGGATGTTTGCAAAAGGGTTACTTCCGCATCAGTTAAATCCTCAAAGTCAATCCGGAATGTGAAAACTGTTCCCGGCTTGATCAGCCTGGCTTCCATTTTATTTTTTACATCCGGTTCATTGCATCCTTTCTTGTTGGATGCCCGGTAACTTACCGGCCCAAGAGCCTCTGGATTTTTCCGCACAAGAAAGATTTTTCGCCCGTTAGGCAGTGGATGGGGAGGATTGGATTTCGCAAAATACTTCTCAAGTTCGTCATAGGTGATTGGCCCGGTGTGGTTTTTTTTCCAAAAATAGAGAGAAGGACGGTCGGTTTTAAAATCTTTCGATCCCTCCCCCTGGTATCCGGTTGGTTTGGGAGAGGCCAATTCCTTTAACACTACGCTTTCACCCTGTACGTTATCTTGATTGTAAGTTGACAGTAGAGTTCTTGAAAAGGCTGTTCTGGATGCCAGGTTTCGAGTGCTTTCCGTATCCATGTCGTCTGCACCGGTTTCCTGTCCACTGTTATCTT
>DAOVTM010000264.1 GCA_030633145.1 Desulfobulbaceae bacterium | reverse complement strand
TTCACTATGTGTGTCTAAATAGTAAAAAACAAAAATATCAATCTATCTTGCTGAATTAACAGTGAATTGTCTCAGTCCATGTTGAGAAATGATTGTTTTTCATTTTGTGAGATAATACGCAAATTCTGTCAAGAACTATATTTCGAAAACCTGAGTAAGTACTAATGCACAATTAATCTAACATTTCCCCACTGGTTTCCATAGACGGAGTCTCGCAGGCTCGCTTACCTGGAGCGTAGGAACGAGGAAACGGGTAAATGCTGTCTATTGTAAAATGTTAAATTATTTATGTTCACCTACTTATGTATCATTTAATGAGTGGTATTGATGCTGCCTGGCCGCAAAGAAAGCAGCGATTCGACGATAAAATGTACACCTTTCTGGCCGGTAAACAGAGGTACACTATTGAATGCAACAATTTTTTGGAATGTGACACCTGCAAACCTGTTCATAATCATGGCCGGTTATCTGATGGGCGGTTTTTCTACCGGTTACTGGCTGGTTCGGTTTCGTAAACAAGTCGATATTCGCAATTATGGCAGTGGCGGTTTTGGCGCAAGAAACGTTAGTCGTTTGCTGGGACGTTCCGGTTTCCTTATCACCCTGGCAGGTGATGCGTTGAAGGGCGCATTTATCGTCTGGCTTGCCCGCATGCTTGATTTTCCTCCAGAAGTGGTCGGCACCGTCGTAGTTGCAGTCATTATGGGACATGTCTGGCCCGTGTATCTCCACTTCAAAGGAGGAAAGGGGATTGCAACTGCACTTGGCGCATTTTGCGTGCTGGATTATACCATCGTTCTAATTACAGCGTTGCTATCCGGCCTGTTGTACATGCTGACCCGGAAGTTCACCAACTCCTGGGGGGCAACCGTGCTTGCTCTACCAGTCATTACCTTTGTTACGGGTTATCCCTTTTATCTAATTATGGTACTGTCTGCTTCCATTACTGTAATTCTGTTTGCGCACCGGGATAATTTCAATAAAGAGCTGTTCTCAGACAAAAATAACAGGTGATTTTTATGAAAGATGAGCAGGCGCTGGTTTTTAAAATTGCATCTGAACCTTGGGAATTTGAAGCGATACATAGCTTAAATTACCGCACCTTTGTAGATGAAATCCCCCAGCATGTAGGCAATAAAAGCCGAAAGCTCGTTGACAAGTTTCATCATCAGAATACCTATGTGATCTGTGTGCGGGATCATGAACTGCTGGGAATGCTGGCAATTCATGACAAACGTCCTTTCTCGCTGGACAATAAACTTGAGGATCTTGACTCTTACTTACCTGATTACAGGTCAATTTGTGAAATCCGCTTGCTGGCGATTGAGAAAAAACACCGCAAAAGGAGAATTTTTACAGATATTTTAAAAAAAGTTTTTTTTCTGGCTCTCAAACGTGGCTATGATTTGGCCGTTATCTCCGGCACCACCCGCCAGTTAAAACTCTATAAACATTTAGGCTTAAAATCTTTTGGTTCCCTGGTTGGAAAAAAAGGTGCGCAGTACCAGCCGATGTACATTACCTTTGATCGTGCTATGGATCTTAAGGAGCAGTCGCCTCTTTTCCGAGAGAGACATGGACATGTCAAAAATGACGACCGTAATATTTCCAACTTGGATTGAACAATTTTTCAAGTGCAAGATGTTTCTGGAATACACTCCAGTTCGCAAAAAATAATTTAAAAAAATAGGCATCCTTCATATTGATGCAAAAGTAGTCGAAGTCTGCGCTTATCTGACACTTTCAAGGTTGCAACCACTTTTGGTGCATAAAATGCACCCTACAACGTCCCGTTTTTACAAAAATGTAGGGTGCGTTTTACGCACCAGCACGAACAGCTTGATGAAAAAAATGTTAACTGGCAAATGAAGGATGCCAAAAAATATAACCAAATGTGATACCTCCAATCACGAAAATAGTGCATTATCCAACCTCTATTATACCCCATGACCATAGCTGAATTAAAAGGAAAATTATCACCTGACCGTCCAAATGGTGCCAGTGAACGCATGGAAGACCTTTTGACCTCAGATGTCTTTGGTGCCATGAAATATGCTGGTTTTGAAAACGGATTTCTGGACTGGGTAGCACAGGCGCAACAACCACAGCTATCTTCTGAGCAAAAACCGATTATTGCCTTTTTTGCTGACCGGCAGGTCAGGACTGTTCGTTACAGCTTTTGGCCCAAACTGCCAAATGGCAGAGAACCGGACGTGGCGTTACTGATCTCTTTTCATTCCGGCTCGCCGTTATTAATCGTTGTTGAGGCAAAGTACTTTTCAGGTACCAGTGATTGGGACAGGGAAGACCCTGATGAGTCCTGTGCAATAACCGGCAATCAGCTTGCTGATCAAGTTGTATCTCTTAAAAAAATGACACCTGCTGAGATTGCTGACTGGTTTCATCTGGACAATCACAGCAACGATCCTTTCGACCTGCAAGATACTGTAAAGGTACATCTCTTTATCACCATCCACTCTACCCTGCCCTCTAACGATTATCAAAAATCAATGGAAAAAATGCGGGTTCCCTGGCCTGTACCCTCATATTGGCTTTCATGGAATTCATTGGCAGAGAGCCTGAAGCCGTACATCCGGGGAACAAATGACGGACTTGACTTGTTGTTGCAAGACCTGCATCTGCTCTTGCAAAAAAAAGGTCTGATACCGTTTCAGGGATTTCAATCAACCTGCTGGCAGGGGTATGAGGGAACACCATCATTCTTCAATGATTTTTTTTGGGACATTCAGCCGACAGCCTCAAAAAAATATCGATCATTCTTACTGGAAAAACTATCATGACAGAGCTTGGAAAAAGTGTTTATGACGCATTTAATTTTTTAGACGGTTTTTTGGTTGATGTCTCGCGGGTGGTCAAGCATGTGGAAGAAAAAATGACCAATTCTCAGCTTGTTGCACTGGGAGGTTCAGCCAGCTTCTGGGAGTACTCCAGAGCCCATTACGCACCTCAGCAATGGCTACCCAAATATATTGTTCGCCATTATACGCCTGAATGGAAAAGGGGAAGGAGTTGGAAGGTTGAGTGGTGCGCATTTTTTATTATTTACCTGGCACCGAATACCTTTAAAGAACCTGTAGCGGCATGGGGTATTGCAAAACAGACTGAAAAAAAAGACATATACCAATCGCTCAACCGTATAGGTTTGTACCAGTCAGCTCCTGAATTTCTCAATGCCCCAACAAACAACTCCTGGCAGAATCTCGACGACCAGCCCGACAGTATGGCTGTTTTTAAATATCAGAACAAGCCACTTGTGGAAATTATCGACTCTCAATCGATTGATGTCATAGTGCATTCTTTACTGGACGCAGCCAAAGATTTATAATTTTCATCAGGATAATCCATGGGCCACTACACCGTCATAGTTCTTGACTTTGAAACAACCGCCTGCCTTCCCCGATATGGTGACCGAGCCATTGAAATTGGTGCTGTACACATTGAAAACAACAGGATTATAGACAGCTTCCAGAGCCTTATGAATCCCGGGTTTCACGTCAACTCCTTTATCACTTCATACACCGGGATCAGTAATGCAATGCTCCAGACAGCCCCGCCCTGTGAAAAGGTGCTGGCGGCACGGCGGATTTACCCGAATGCTCCGAATCATAAGATGGGAACACTGGTTGATTACTGCGATATTGAAACCGACGGCACGTTTCACCGGGTGCTAGCCGATGCCGAGATGACCGGTCGGTTGTGGATCGGCATGATTAATGATATTAAGACGACCTATGGTCTCAACGAAGTGCCGTTTGGATTGATGCAGAAAATAACAAAGACCAGCAAGGCAAAGACACCGGCGCATCTTAGCAGGATAGCGAAAAAACAACATAAACTTGAGTAAACGTTTACGATGTCTGTCTTATCACACTTGAAGGATGCTGTTCAAGCCAGTTAATGGAGTTTATGAGGTTGCGCAAACGAAGACCACGCTCAGGGTTAACGGTTTCAACCCAGGAAACACGGCCACCAAGATAGGCTCGAAAATCCTGATGTCCGTCACGATTTTGGCTCTGATGACCATATCGATGGCAGTTATAGAGGATCGCCTTGAGAATATCGTATTCCCTGCGCTGGATATTGGGGTGCTGGTTGACAACCATGCCGGTCAAACGCTGACTGACGCTTGCTCTCATAATTCTGGTTTTCTTGCTGTTGAGCTGAAAACCCTCTTCCAGAGCAATTGCCCCAACCTGTACATGGATACGATCAGCCTTGCGGTTGAAATCCCTGTCTCCAGAAAATGCAAGGTCGTCGGCATATCTGGTATAGATCGAATTCAGGCTCCGAGCCAGTCCGGCCAGGCGGCAGTCAAAGCGGAAACAGCAGAGATTGGCAAGAGCCGGAGATGCCGGACTCCCCTGGGGCAGATGGGGCTGCCGGTATTGTTTGCGTATCTGCCATTTTGGTCGTTTGCTCGCAGGAAGGGCATTAAAAATATCCGCGCTGGTGTGGGTGCATAACCCGGTGAGAATCCGGGCAACAGCCCAAGGGTAGCCAAGGGAACGAAACAGGGCGTGGATTCTGGATACTGGAATGGTCAAAAAGAAGTCCTGTAAATCCATACGAAGGAGAACTGCTTTCCCGCAATGGGGTACGGCAAAACTGACACAGGAATGTCCTTTTTTAAATCCATGGGCAGCCTCATGCACAGGCAGAAGATCCAGTATTTCGTGTAAGATTCGACGCTGGATTGTTTTAAGATATGTCTTGGGCGACTCAATAAGACGCGGTTTCCCATGTTTTTTCTTCTGCCACTGGTAGAGATAGTGGTGGAGCGGGCCTGGAGGAATTCGGTTCTGCCTTGCCTCGGGATCGGCAAGCCAGCCCAATTCTCCAGGAGTCAGACAGAACCATTGAGCCACATCTGACATTGTTGCAAGCCGGGGCAGGGTAAGGTCTGCAAAACATGGCACTGGCGGTTCCATTTGCTGAGGTATCAGCAGATATCCTGCAATAACTGGACGATTTTTGCTCTCCTGCCATACCCTGGAAAATTCAGTGGAAGAGGTGATATACTCACAGAGTTGTTTTGGAGATGGCGGTCGGGTTGGATAGCGGTGCAAGATGGTCTCAATTAATCCAGATACCCAGTGAAGCGATCCATCCAGTGCATATCCTGCCCTTTCCTGTAAATGTTCTGTATCCCACGCCCCGCTTGAAAGGGCATTGGCGAGATGCTGGGCAACCTGTCGCTAGAGGCCATAGGGCGTTTGTGGAGGAAAAGGATTACAAAAAATTGCAAAAAATTGCTGAAAATTGCGGAAAATTGCAAAAAAACGGCGGGTCATTTCAACCAGTCTGGTGAAGCATAAGCAGGTCTGCATGGAATGCAGCAAACGCTTATGCAATGCAATGGCAAAGTAAAGGAATACCCCGGGGTATCCCCGGAGAGCCTGATCCGAAAACAGTCAATCGGATGAAAAGGCTACTTGAAATGCCCACCGTTATCTAATGTTACAGAGAGCGAAGTCTATTTGTCAACCTGTTTATTTTGTCTTTACTATTCGTTTGCCTGGTTTTCCAGGTTCCTAAGCCCCCTGCCTGAGAAGGATGGGGGGAAGCCATAGAATGTAAACAGGATACCATTTGACTCTATCCAATAAAAAAGGCGGTTGCTCCATCAGGAACAACCGCCTCTTCATCAAACCGTTACAGATCGGTCAATGGTTACTTCTTGCCGTGGGTAGCACGCATGACCTTTGCAAGCTCCTGGATTTCTCCAAGATCCTCGGTCATCATGTTCCAGCCATACCAGTAGGCATAGTCAGGATTCATGTGAAAAACACCCTGATAGGCACGCATACGATGCTTC
>DAOVTM010000426.1 GCA_030633145.1 Desulfobulbaceae bacterium | reverse complement strand
GTGCTGGCTAAAATAGCCTACCGCCACCTTGGCACCCAGAGTGACGCTGCCGGAGGTGGGTTCGGTCTCCCCGGCCAGGACTTTGAGAAAAGTGGATTTGCCTGCCCCGTTCACTCCGACAACAGCTATTTTTTCCTGACGGCGGATCATGCCGGACACCCCGCTGAATACCTTTTTTTCAGTATCATCTTCAAGAATCCAGCTCTTGCTCAACCCTTTCATTGCAACCACGTCATCACCGCTGCGGGGTGGCTCATCAAGCGAAAGGCGCATCACTCGCTGTTCCGGGGGCAGCTCAATACGCTCGATCTTTTCCAGTTTTTTGATTCGTGACTGCACCTGGGCTGCATGAGAGACCCGTGCGGCAAAGCGGGCAATAAAATCCTCTTCCTTGGCCAGCATCTCCTGCTGACGGCGGTAGCTGGCAAGGAGATTTTTGCGCCGGATCTCCCGCTCCTCCAGATAAAAATCATAGTTGCCGCCGTAGGTGGTGACGGTTTTATTAGCCACCTCAATAATTCGGCTGACAATAGAGTTCATAAAGGTTCGGTCATGGCTGGTCATGAGTACAGAGCCTTTGAATTCATTTTTGAGCCACTCTTCAAGCCAGAGAATTGACTCAATATCAAGATGATTGGTTGGCTCGTCCAGAAGCAGGACATCCGGGTTGATAGTCAGGATTTTGGCAAGGGCAATGCGCATTTTCCAGCCGCCACTGAATGATTCCACTGACCGATGATACTCATCCGGCCCGATACCAAGTCCGGTGAGTACTGTTTTGGCTCTGGTCTCCAGATCATAGCCACCCCGGTGTTCAAATTTTTCCTGGGCATTACCGTAATGATCAAGCAAGGTGGCAAGCTCGTCGTCGCCCATGGGCTGCGCCATAGCCGTTTCCATTTCCTTGATCTCTTCAGCCAAGGTCATCACTTCGGCTACGGCGGACATGGTTTCTGCAAGAGCAGAACGCCCGGCCATCTCGCCGACTTCCTGAGAAAAATAGCCGATTACGGTTTTCTTTGAGCAGGAGATCTCGCCCTTATCAGCTTCCTCCTCACCGATAATCAACCGGAAGATGGTACTCTTACCTGCACCATTTGGGCCGACCAGTCCGGTACGCACTCCAGAAAGGATTTGGAGGCTGGCCTTGATAAAGAGGATCTGGCTACCGTGCTGCTTACTGATATTGGTCAGGTGAATCATAGTGATCTCGTTATATTTTGAACGTTTTTCTTGTCCCGAATGCTTCCGGGGCTAAAACCAATACCCGTGAATGAAATTAATATTAACATATCAGTCAATTAC
Organism: Desulfobulbaceae bacterium; assembly: GCA_030633145.1. Classification (GTDB taxonomy): domain Bacteria; phylum Desulfobacterota; class Desulfobulbia; order Desulfobulbales; family Desulfobulbaceae; genus DAOVTM01. Next base: position 2,195 of record DAOVTM010000426.1, on the reverse strand, counting down.
AAATGTTAATTACAACAGTAAAACCAGTGTAGGTTGGTCTGAGTAACACGAAGCCCAACAAAAACAGCAGGTTAACCATAAATGTTGGGCTTCGTATTACTCAGACCAACCTACGACAAAAACAAGGTACATATTGAAAACAAATATTTTAAAATTCATTCACGGGTATTAGGGCTAAAACCACCTATTTTTTGGACAGTTTAACATTACCGTGGATCTTCACCGACCTCGATAACCATCAGCTTACCTGTTGGTAACCACGAGAGTGGTGCGAAAATGTCTCGTCTAAAGTTTCTAGCCGACGATTTGCAGTAACATTCCAGAGGTATCCTTATTAGATTTGATGGGAAATATCCTGTTGCTTCAAGCGATACAGGTAGTCGTAGGGTGGGAGGTAAGCGAGGTACGAGACTCCGAGATTTTTCCTGGTCAGGCGGTATGGGTTTTCTGCGTAGCGGTTCAGTCCAACTTCTGATATACCCCTCACACGCTCTTTTGTCATCAGAAACAGGAGGCAATTCCAGCTATTGACAAAAAAACCGTGAAAAAAGCAGAATTCTATAGCATAACGATGATGAGCCTTATAATGTAGCAATAAACAGTATTATTATAATATCAACTGCGACCAGATGGCACCACAACCCATGGAAACACAACATTCCAACCGATTTTATCCCGTCCCCTGCATGCTGACCCTCACCAGCCTGTTCAGTGGATTCTATTCAATGATCGCCTCATTTAACGGTGATTTTTATCCCGCTGCAGTGGCAATCCTCATTGCCGGTGTCTTTGACGGCCTGGATGGCAGGGTGGCCCGCATGACCCACTCCACCTCTAAATTCGGCAAGGAACTGGACTCCCTCTGCGACATGGTCTCTTTCGGGGTGGCTCCGGCTCTGCTGGCCTATCTCTGGGCTCTGACCCCCTACGGACGCTATGGCTGGCTGGCAGCCTTCCTCTATGTGGCCTCCACATCCCTGCGCCTGGCTCGTTTCAACTCCGTGGCCGAGGAAACCGATGAAAAAAACCATGACTTTGTCGGGCTGCCCTGCCCTGCCGCAGCAGGTTCCATTGCCACCATGGTGATGTTTTGTAATTTTCTCGGAGCAACGGACACGGTAAAACATCTCTCCATTCTCCTGCTGGTCTATCTCCTCTCCTATTTAATGGTCTCCACCCATCGTTATTTGAGCTTTAAAAAGACTAAATTCAGTAAAGAAAAACGATTCCAGATTCTGATCGTGATGATCCTGGTTCTGATCCTGCTGGCCTCTGAGCCTCCGGTCACCCTGTTTGCGGCAGCACTCATCTATACCATGTCCGGTCTCCTCCTGGATCTCTATGTGCTGATAAACAAAAAACTGGGCCGCTCACTAGCTGACAAAAAGAAAAAGCTCCCCTGAGATGCCGGTCATGCGCATTACCGGCGGCACAGGCAGGGGGCGCAAGCTGACCAGCCCAAAAACAGGCAACAAGAGTATTCGCCCCACCAGCGACCGTGTGCGGGAGGCATTGTTCAGCATCCTGGCAGCAAAGGTGGTTGATGCCGCAGTGCTGGATCTCTACGCCGGAACCGGCTCCCTGGGAATTGAGGCATTGAGCCGGGGCGCACAGCAGGCCGTATTTGTCGATCAATCCAGACAATCGCTCACCTTGATCCATGACAATCTATGCCGTTGCTTTGATGCACCCCAGGCATCCCTGCTCCAGCTCAACCTTGCCCGGCCTGACTGTCTGCAACGGTTAACGAAAAAGCTCCCCCCTCTATTCCTCTTTGACCTGGTCTTTCTTGATCCACCCTATAAAAAAAAACTGGCAGAAAGCAGTCTCCAGATGTTAGACAGGGCAGGACTTGTCAAAAACATGGGGTTGATTATTGTAGAAGAGCATCAAGGTGAAAGCCTGCCCAAGCAGTTGGCAAACCTGAACCTTATTGATCAGCGCCGATATGGCGAGACCGGAATCTGGATGTACCAGAAGTCAGAGGACAAAATCCAGAAAATACAACGTGCTGAATAATTCCTTTCATAACAACATCCCAAATGGATACAACCCAACATTCAACTGACGAGCGGGACTGCTCGCCAACCATTGCAATCTATCCAGGTACCTTTGACCCGATTACCAACGGTCATGTCGATATCATCAAACGAGCTTTGCGTCTCTTTGACCGGGTGATTATCGCCATTGGAGTC
>DAOVTM010000073.1 GCA_030633145.1 Desulfobulbaceae bacterium | reverse complement strand
TGTTCCTGCCAGAAACTTTTCTCAAACTCTTTTGGCAAAGCCATAACCCAGTCAATAAATCGAAACAGGTTAATAATTTCCTGTTTGACAAATCCTTTTGCATACAAACTTCTGACTAAACGTAATTTCCATTGTTTTCTGCTTTCAGGGGAATGAACGGTCTGGTTTGCCTTTAACTGTGCCAGGGCGCATAAGGCAAAGGGGCTGTTACACGCTTCCAGTTCCTCCTCATTGCAGTCAAGCAGTTTGAACATCACAAATGTGAAATTGGTCTGGCAGCCCAGCATTTCCATTGCAAAGGTATCTGGCCGCCATGTTTTATGACTGTCAGTAAGAAGAGCCAGACTGACAACCGGTCTGTCAAAATAATCAAATATCCGGTAATTATAAATATACATCCGTTTGGGAAAATCAGTTTCTCTGCCGCCCTGTACCTCAACATGGGCAAGTACCCAAACCTCCTGACCGGTTAGCAGCCAGACCCTAGCCAGTTTGTCTGCCAGTTTTCGTCCCTGCTGCGCCTCACGGCTTACCTGCTGGAATTCCTTGTCCAGAAATTCATAACCGCGTTCCCAGTCAATGGCAGCAGCCACGTCAGGATAGAAGAATTCCATGAATTCCTGAAACCATGTTTCAATAATCTCCTTCCAGGGACTGTCATAGTCGTTTAGTGATTTCATATTTATAATTTATCCTGTGGTGGGAGGAGAGTCAAGTTGATTACGAGAGAGCAGCCATATCAGTAAACAATATTGCAGGTAGATTTCCATCTGACAATCCGGTATAATGCAAGAGTAGTTGATGTACTTGAGTGTGGCTCCAAGACTATTGGCGCAGTCAGGAAAACAGACTTTCCGGTTATAAGGTTGCATTATGGCAGATCATGATCACAGTTATAAACAGCTCTTCAGCAATCCTGAACTTGTGCGGGATCTGCTGCAGGGATTTGTAATAGAGGACTGGGTTAAAGAACTGGATCTTGATACACTGGAACGGGTTAATGGCAGCTATGTAAGTGATGATCTGCGGGAACGTGAGGATGACATTATCTGGCGGGTTCGGTTAGGGGACAGTTGGGTTTATGTTTATCTGCTCATTGAATTTCAATCCACTGTTGATCACTATATGGCCTTGCGGTTACTCACGTACCTCGGTCTGTTATATCAAGATTTGCAGAAAAGCGGCAGCTTACTACCCGATGGTAAATTACCACCGGTATTGCCGCTGGTTCTGTACAATGGGCAAAAGAAATGGAATGCGGCGACCAGCATCGCAGAACTTATCCAGGAGGTGTCTGGTGGATTGGCTAAATATCGCCCTGATTTTCAATATTTACTTCTTGAAGAAAACGACTATCCCAATGAGAATCTACCAACTCGTAATCTTGTCAGTGCTGTTTTTCAGTTGGAAAAAAGTCGTTATCCTGAAGATATCCGAGAGGTCGTCACTTCTCTTATCCAATGGCTGAAATCGCCGGAACAGGCAACCATAAGACGTGCCTTTACCGTATGGATTAACCGTGTATTACTTCCTGTGCGTTTACCTGGTCAGAAAGTCCCGCATGTAAATAATTTATTGGAGGTGGAAACCATGTTGGCTGAACGTGTGAAAGAGTGGACTAAAGAATGGAAAGAAGAGGGGCTGGAGCAGGGAATGCAACAGGGGATGCAACAGGGGATGCACAAAGGAATATCGCACATACTCTACCACCAGCTAACGGAAAAGTTTGGTACTCTCTCTCCTGAAGTTGAAGACAAGTTAAACCAGGCTGATAATGAGCAGCTTCTGCAATGGTCAAAACGTATCCTTGCTGCCAACTCTCTTGGGGATGTTTTTGGACACTGATTGGTGAAAGATGAAGGATGCCTTTATCTATAAAAAAAACTGACAGCCTGGGGAGATAGATATTTCAGAGAGCAGAGACGTTACTGTTTACGATCCAACTATCTCTGCTCAACAACCTTACCCTTTGCATCCAGGCGGCAAGCATTCATATTGACATCATGATAAAAGGTGAACCAGCAGTTCTCCTGCTGATAGGCTGGCATCAGCTCCTGCTTGAGTGCAATCACCTCCATGGGAAAATTATCATACGCCATAATCCAGAGGGGGTTTGCGTGGGCATGGGTGGGCAAAAGATCCCCCAGATGGACAGCGCAGCCCTCTGAACCACGCATTTCAACCAGCTGGAATCCTCTGGTATGCCCCCCGGTATGACGCATGGTCAGCCCTTTAAGCTCAACGATTCCCGCCACCAGCTCCAGCAGTCCGCTCTCCGCAAGCCCTGTGAAGTTGTCCGAAAAATAGGTGTGGGCAGAGCGAATATTGACATGGTTGACATCATGCCATTCCTTTTGCTGGATGATATGGCGGGCATTGGGGAAGGTCAGCTCCGGCTCCCCCCCATCTCCGTGCATCACCACCCCACCGGCGTGATCAAAATCACAGTGGGTAAGGACGACATAATCAATAGCACGGCGATCCAGCCCCAGGGTCTGCAAATCTGAGGGCAGAGACCATTCCCGGTAAATCCTGAAAAGTTGTCTCTGTTTGGAGGAAAATTTGTTACCCAAGCCGGTGTCGATAAGGATATTACTGCCCTGGCTCTGCACCAATAGGGGCGAGTTGCACATCCTGATATAGTTTTCGCTGTCGGCAGGATATTTTTTGTTCCACAAGAGCTTGGGTACCGCACCAAACATGGTACCGCCGTCCAGCTCAAAACTGCCGCCATTCAGCCAAGTTATCTCTATGGATCCAAGCTGTAACCTTTTCATTTTTAACTCTCCACTATCCACTATTCAAACCTGTCGCTCTTTGGAAATCACCACCAGGTAATCTCCACTGAGTACGGTATAATCAATTTCCGGATTGGTAAAAAGCTCACCGCCCTGCCCTTTCTGGATACCAATGACCGTGGTCTGCTCCTCTTTCTTCATTGCCACCATCACATCAAGAAAAGATTTTCCTGCCAGCGTGGCCGGCACCTGCATGGAGAACAGTTCATTGCCGTAACTGTTACTGAGCAGCTCAGAGATAATCCGGCTGATTCCATGATCCACCGCAGCTGTGGCCACCAGATGACTACCCAGTTCACTGCCCACGATGATTTCATCGGCGTTGGCTCGCTGGCAGTGGATTTCATTCTTCTTGTCCACCAGTTCCACCACCGTGTAGGCATCATTATTCATACTTTCGATGGTCAGTGTGCTGAGTACCACCTTGGCATCCCGAGCCATGGCATCAAGATTATCATCTCCCAGGATAATAACGGTATGCGCCTTTGCCAGGTTGGCCTTTTCCAGGGTTGCCTCACAGACTGCGCCGTGGATGAAGATCAGCTCCGGATCATCAACCGGTTTTTCCTGAATTTCCGCAATGAGGACAATGGGGGATTCAGCGGTCTTGGGGTCACCCCGCAGTTCGGTGTAAATTGCCTCGGAGCGATGATTCCACTCACAGAGAATAATATGATTTTCAATTTCCGTGGCGCACATTCCCTTATTCTCCTTTATCCGTTTACTGATCAGCAGGGCTGCCAGGGTCGCACTGAGCGTTCCCAGGAGTCCAATACCGAAAAACATAATGATGACGGCAAGAATCCTGCCGCCGGTTGTAGCCGGTGAGATGTCTCCATACCCAACAGTGGTAAGGGTGACAAGACTCCACCACACCCCGCCGCCCAGTGATATCCCCTCTTCAAAAAAGGAAATTAAAACCCCGCTCACCAGGACAATGGTCAGGATAGCCAGCAGCAGGTTAAAGAGATTTTCCCGCTGCATAAAGCGGATTATTTTTTTCATACACCTTCCCTTGCCGTTCACGGTAAGGTCTAAATCACCATCTTTTTCAAACTGATAAGATAAAGGAGTCTTGACGCAGGTACCGTACCTGTTATCAACTCTATGCTGATTATACCGACTCCACCTTGGAAAACTCAAGAATAACTTCATCAACCATCAGGCTGTCACCAGGCTTTGCCACAGTACGAGCCACCACGGTATCCATGGGCGCACGCAGGACATTTTCCATCTTCATGGCCTCGATCACGGCCAGTTCCTCTCCCTTCTTGACCTCCTGTCCCTCTCTGACTGCCAGTTTAACCAGCAGACCGGGCATAGGGGCAAGGAGATATTTTGTCAGATCCACAGGCACCTTTTCCGGCATGGTCTGGTACAGTTCCGCTGCCATGGGAGTTAAAACCCGGGCATCGGTACGCAGTCCACGGTGTACCAGGTGATAGCCAATCCCCTTACGCGAGACCTGGAAACAGAACCGGTGATTATGACGGTGACTATTGATACTGCCGTGGAAGAGTTTCTGGCAGAACATCCAGTCGGTCTTTACCCGGTACTGAACCCCGTCATAATCTACCCGGTAGCCGCAGTCTGCCTGATAGGGCTTCACCGTAATCTCGTGCAAAACATCCTGGATAATCACTATCCAGGAATCCTGCACCCGCCGTTCATGGCCGGGCAGCTGTCCACTGATCCGGGCGGCCCGATCCATATATAAGCGGTGTACTATCCCGGCCACCACAATGGGCAGAGCTGGCTCTTCCACCGGAACCTCGGTGTCCAGAAAACCATCCGGATACTCTTCCTCAATAAAGGCGGTGGAGATGTCACCAGCCTGAAAGCGGGGATGCCCCACCAGGGCAGCCAAGAAGTTCATATTATGACGCACCCCACGGATTACATACTCATCCAGGGCATCACGCATGGCCGCAATGGCATGGTTTCGATCCCGACCCCAGGTGATCAGCTTGGCGATCATCGGATCATAATACATGGATATTTCACTGCCCTCCTTCACTCCGGTGTCCACCCGGACACTGGACAGTTCCTCATAGGGCGGACGGCAGGTACTGAGCCTGCCAATGGAGGGGAGAAAATCACGCACCGGGTCTTCGGCATAGACCCGGCACTCCATAGCCCAGCCGTTCCGTTGAATATCCTCCTGGGTGACTGACAGCGGTTCTCCTGCCGCGACCCGAATCATCATCTCCACCAGATCCAGGCCAGTGATCATCTCGGTGACCGGGTGTTCCACCTGCAAACGGGTATTCATTTCCAGAAAATAAAAATTCCGCTCCTGGTCAACAATGCACTCCACCGTACCCGCAGAACAGTAATCAACGGCACGGGCCAGCATAACGGCCTGTTCCCCCATCTGTTTACGGGTGTCCTCATCCAAAAACGGGGATGGAGCCTCTTCCACCACCTTTTGATGACGGCGCTGCAGGGAACATTCCCGCTCCCAGAGATAGAGCGTGTTCCCATGGCTATCAGCCATGACCTGGATCTCGATATGACGCGGTTTTTCGATGAACTTTTCTATGAGAATCCGGTCGTCGCCAAAACTGGTACGAGCCTCGTTGGCGGCTCGCTCAAATCCTTCCCTGCACTCCTCATCGTTGCGGGCAACCCGCATTCCCTTGCCGCCTCCGCCTGCGCTGGCCTTGAGCATCACCGGATAGCCGATGTCTGCGGCCTTAGCAACAGCATCATCTGCGTCCGCAAGGATGCCGTCATAACCAGGAATGGTACTGACTCCGGCCTGATCGGCAATCCGCTTGGAAGTGATCTTGTCGCCCATGGCTCTGATGGCCTTGACTGGCGGACCGATAAAGGTAATGCCCTCCTCTTCAAGCCGTTGACAGAACCCTTCGTTTTCCGATAAGAAGCCGTAGCCTGGATGCACGGCCTCGGCATTGGTTTCATTACAGGCAGCGACAATGGCATCAATATCAAGGTAGCTTTCCGCCACTGGGGCAGGGCCGATACGAACCGACTCATCCGCCATTTGTACATGGAGAGTTGATTTATCCGCATCAGAATAGACAGCCACGGTCTGAATCCCCATGGCTCGAGCTGTTTTTATCACCCGGCAGGCAATCTCACCCCGGTTTGCGATCAATATTTTTTTAAACATTATCTAATCGTAGTATATTTATAAAACTCAACATCCCCATACGCTTACATGGCGTTCTGCAAATGATTCCTGGCGGTTCCAGATCTTACTTTCCCATGCAACTGCCGGATCACGATTAAAAATAACAAGATGAGCCTCGTCTGCGTTCAGTTTATCTGCGTATTCCGCAGTTTGCGCAAGTCCCTTATCAATAACCGTCTCCAGCTTGCCACGCTGGATTTTTAACTCTACCACAATCCGCTGCACCTCACCATAATACCCGTGCTTCCTGTCAACCGGCCACTCAATGGACAGGTCGGTTCGTTTACGCCCCAGGCCATATTCCCGGTTAATCCTGCCGCCGCCATTAATCACCCGTTGCAGAAAGGCCTGCATCAAAAGCTGCGAACCAGCCTCTTTGTAATCGAAACGCTCAATCCAGGACTCTGAGTTTTCCCGAAAAAATTGTTGAAAGGCGGCAAGGAGACTAACCATGTCCAGATGATTATCAGGTGTTATATACCAGTGTTCATCCAATGGGATCATAGACTGGGTGACCCAGGTCAGTTCACGAGGAATAATCTCCTGGTAAATCCGATTGGAAATCCGCATTTGCGGACGGGCAATGATGAGTCCCAGGTCTTCTACATATTGCAAATCATCAACCGATGGTTCCTGCTGCTCTGTTGCCTGAAGAAAATGGGCTACAACCCGATGTACACGGGGTTCTTTGAGTTTGTCCGCCAGCTGGTCAAGATGGGTGGCACGGGACTGGATCAATCGTTCCCGAGCAGCCTGGTACTGTTCCATGGTTATAACGGTAGAACGATCTCTGGCACTCCTGTCATCCCAGGTCATTTCATGACCCAACGCATTTGCCAGCCAGGGCTGCCCCCTGCAATCTTCCCACACTTCGTCCAGAATACCTGGTGCAAACGACTGTCCCGTTGCCTCCGTATGCTGCGCAAACAGGGCCACAACTTCATCAATGACAAAATTTCCAAGACGCAAGGACTTGGCCTTAATATTAAAGGCTGATCCACCGGTAATAATTTCCCCATCAGAGCGGTGAATCCGATAATCCTTGATATCACGAACTCCGCACAGGACAATACTCAATGGAAAAGAATGGGGGCGATGGTTATAACCAGCCCTGATCTGCCGCAGCAGCGAGATAAGGGTGTCTCCCACCAGGGCATCCACCTCATCAATAAACAGCACCACCGGCTGCTCATTGATCTCTGCCCAGTACATCAATAATTCGCTGAGACGATTACCGGAGGCAACCTCTCGGCCTGGATCGGATATCCACTTCCTCAGTCGATCATCCCGCAGATATATCCATGCCGCAGCGGCAATAACACTGCACATCGTAGCAACACCGGCATCAACATTATTTCTTGCTGCCTGGGCAGGCTCAACATTAGCATACAGCGTTACATATTGACGGGCATCATTTAATGCCGCCATCATCTCCAGCAGGACACTTGTCTTTCCGGTTTGGCGGGGGGCATGAAGAACAAAGTACCTTTTTTGCCGGATCAGATGCTGAATTTCTTCCCAGTCAATCCGTTCAAAAGAGGATATATAATAGTGATCCTCTGGGATAATCGGCCCGGCAGTATTAAAGAATTTCTCCATTCAGTCAGTCCTCTGTTACGCAATCCTATAGGGGAATATTCCCATGCTTACGCCAGGGATTTTCCAGCTTCTTATTACTGAGCATGGCCAGGGAACGGCAGATACGGGTACGGGTGTTATGGGGCATGATGACATCATCAATAAAACCACGGCTGCCAGCCACAAAGGGATTGGCAAAGCGGGTGGAATACTCTTCTGTCCGCTGCCTGACCAGTTCCTGGTTGCCACTGTCGGCTCGGAAGATAATCTCCACTGCACCCTTGGGTCCCATGACTGCGATCTCAGCCGTTGGCCAGGCAAAGTTGACATCGCCGCGCAGATGTTTGGAACTCATTACATCATACGCTCCGCCATACGCCTTGCGAGTGATAAGGGTAACCTTGGGAACGGTGGCCTCGGCAAAGGCGTACAACAGTTTGGCTCCATGCTTGATGATACCGCCATACTCCTGACTGGTGCCGGGCAGGAAGCCGGGGACATCGACAAAGGTAATGATCGGAATATTAAAGGCATCACAAAAACGGACAAAACGAGCCGCCTTACACGAGGAGGAAATGTCCAGGCAGCCAGCCAGAACCATGGGTTGGTTGGCGACAATGCCCACCGTTGAACCCTGCATCCGACCCATGCCAATAATAATATTGGCGGCGTAATCGGGCTGTAATTCAAAAAAATCATGATCATCTAAAACCTTGGTGACCAGCTCCTTCATGTCGTAGGGCTTATTCGGATCCTCTGGAATCAGGTTGTCCAGGGATTTTTCCTTTCGTTCCGCTGCATCGTGACAGGGCCATGTGGGCGGTTTTTCTCGGTTACTGGAGGGCAGGAAATTGATGAAACGGCGCAGCATGAGCAACGCCTCCACCCCGTTGTCAAAGGCAAGATCCGCTACCCCGGAACGACCGCTGTGGGTAGCGGCACCGCCTAGTTCTTCCGCAGTCACCTGTTCGTGGGTCACGGTCTTGACCACCTCCGGGCCGGTCACAAACATATAGGAGGTCTGCTTGACCATAAAGATAAAATCGGTCATGGCCGGGGAATAGACCGCGCCACCGGCACAGGGTCCCATAATCATGGAAATTTGCGGGATTACCCCCGATGCCATGACATTACGCTGGAAGACATCCGCGTATCCGGCCAGGGCATCAACTCCTTCCTGAATACGAGCCCCGCCTGAGTCATTCAGCCCCACCACCGGGGCTCCAACCTTGATGGCATGATCCATTATCTTGCAGATCTTTTCCGCATGAGCCGCAGAAAGTGAGCCGCCAAAGACGGTAAAATCCTGACTGAAGACAAAGACCAGTCGGCCGCAGACCGTGCCATAGCCGGTGACCACCCCGTCGCCAGGAACTTTCTGCTCCGCCATGCCAAAATCTTCACAGCGGTGTTCCACAAACATATCCCACTCTTCAAAGCTGTCTGCGTCAAGAAAAAGGGCTATCCGCTCCCTGGCTGTGAGCTTGCCCTTGGCGTGCTGTTTGTCTATCCGCTCCTGACCGCCGCCAAGACAGGCAGCTTCCCGTTTGGCATCGAGCTGTTCAATTATCTTCTGCATATTTTGTATTTATATATTAATTATAGCCGATTCCAGTCTGAGTTCAGACATCGTAAATATGTGTCTGATTCGTGTTGAATTTTGGATAATTTCCCAAAAATAACACAGTGGGTTTTGAGTCTTGAGTTATGAGTATTGAGAAAAACCTGCGTACGATCTCATTTCTCAACTCTCACAACTCAAAACTCAAACCTACAAATGTCCATTCATACTCGATCACCTTGTAATAACGGAAAATTTACAAATCTCCCTTGTGTCTTTTTACGAGGTCTGGAGTTAACTTTTCTCACATAGTTCCGTCAACACGCCATGGCTTGACTTTGGATGTAAAAACCCGATCCGTTTATTGCCTGCGCCCTGCACCGGCTCTTCATTGATGAGTCGGTACCCTTCTGCTTTCGCCTGAGCCAACTGTTGCACTACGTCATCGCAGAGATAGGCGATATGATGGATTCCCGGCCCCCGTTTTTTTAGAAATCCGGCAATGGGGCTGTCTCCACTCATCGGTTCCAGCAGTTCAATATGGGTTTCGCCCAGGGAAAAAAAGGCGGTACGCACCTGCTGAGACTCTACCTCCTCAATCCGTTCACAGCAAAGCCCCAGCCCCTGTTCATAAAACCCACGAGCCTCTTCAATGGAATGAACCGCTATTCCTATATGGTCTATTTTTTTTAACATGTTAATTATAACAACAGACCTCGTAAAAAATCGTTTTCATATTGGCTGCAACCCCTCTATACATGGGCAAAAAGAATAAAATTGGACGTTTGCCGGTCTGAGTTGTCAGTCGAAGTCTCCACTGCGTTACGCTTATCTATCAGTGTACAGTTTTCAGTCACTGACTACTGATAACTGCACACTGATAACTTTACACAAAACATAATCGAAGCAAATTGTCCCAAAATAGCACCAAATTACTATGGATTTACTATGTCTGAACAATATCTATAAGCTATTTTTTTAACGGTGCAAACCATTCATTTGCCATCAAGGTTCTCGCATCGGATGTCAGGGGGATGAGGTCACTTTTGTTCAGAAGATCCATGTTAAATTTACGATTCAGGGCAGCAAAATGCTTTAACCCAAATGCAATTTTATTGAGATAAGAGAAAACACCGATAGCCCCGGTAGAAAATTTATTCGCCTTTGTACCGTAAATGGCACGCAAGTCAGGAAGGTCGCAAAATATTTCTTCAACTGTTGAACCATAAGGTTTAAATCTTTCCGGCACATTTCCAGTCTTTATCTGTTTACCAATTGTTTTTCCGGTCATAGCAGCAGCCATTGAAGCCCGGCACAACCCTATTCCCAGAACATGACCATCCCCATAGGCCAGACCTTTAAACACCTGATCCTCACTTGCAAATCCACCGGTCATCACCATGGCAGGCAGGGAAAAACCTTCGGATTTCAATTGTTCACAAATGCGAACCACGACATCTTCTAAGCAGACCGTGGGTAATGACCACTCGTTCATCATTTTTGAGGGACTGTATCCTGAACCACCGCCGGCTCCGTCAAAGGTGACCATATCTACCTTTGCCTCACAGGCCATTCGGAGTACACGTTCAATATCTACCCTGTCATACCCCGCCATTTTAAAATAAATGTTTTGAGCGCCAATATCTCGTAACATTGTAATATGGGCCATAAGGGAATCTTCTGTCCACAAGGGCAATCTACCATAAGTGTAAAAATTCGGACAAACACCGTCCTGATAGGCTTTTTGTACAGACGGATCACTTGGGTCGGGGGAAACCAGATCACCGTGCTGCTGTTTGACAAGTGCGGTTTCAAGATCCTTGACCCGTATGGCTGGCTGGGTTCCCTTTGCTGCTTGGCCAAATTTAATTTCAATGGCCTTGACCCCATATTTTTCTATGGCAATTTTCGGAACACCCATGAGGTCATCATCTACATTACATTGCAGTACAATCTGCCCATATCCCCTGTCGTATTGATTAAAGCAGTTAAGAGCCTTTTTCAGCAGGGGAAAATCCGTAACCTTTCCGTTGTCGATTTTCAGATTCGGGTCATTGTTTTTGGCATTTTCACCAATCACACAGGTTACACCGGCCATGGCAGCTCCGGCAAAGTAGTCCTGCCAGTTAAGCTTAATCAATGCAGGCAGGATCACGGGCATTGCCATCTTAACCGGGTGGATGAAGCCGTAGGTTCGTTCCAGGTTCACATTAAAAATGGTGGCCTCGTTCTGAGTTTCATTGGCTCCCTTGGCACCGAATACACGACCATTGATATTAAAGTGTGAAAAATCAATTGGATAGTCTTTTTCCGATGCGATTTGGTTATTCCCAGTTGTTGTGGGGTAAACTGTTTGCGCCCCCAAAACAGCCGCCTGTGCCAGTTCACAGGTACCGTTGCAATCTTGAGTGCAAAACGAACACATTCCCGACTGGGGAGATATAAAAGCACTCCGGTTTTTTGCAAATGTAAATCCAGAACTTAATTTTGGTGAATAAGACATATCAGTCCTTTTTTCTAAAATTAATTTTCTATCTATCTATTTATTTTCGTTGTAAGTACCTGCACAAAATTAATTTAACATTTTTTTTTGTTCTCGCTACTCTCGTACCCACGCTCCAGGTAAGCGAGCCTGCGAGACTCCGTCTGTGGGTACGCCGTTTGGACGCTCCTGCGTCCTGCAACAGCCGCTGGAGCGGCTTTAAAGGTTCCCACGCTGGAGCGTGGGAACCAGTGGGAAAATGTTAGATTAATTGTGCAT
>DAOVTM010000312.1 GCA_030633145.1 Desulfobulbaceae bacterium | reverse complement strand
TGGGAACCTGTAGTGCCGCTCCAGCGGCTGTTACAGGACGCAGGAGCGTCCAAGTTGCGTTCCCACGCTGGAGCGTGGGAACGAGGCTACCATAAAATTTAAACAGGATACGTTAATTTTTAACTTTTCGTTTTTTTACTTATTGGAATAATCTCCACGACCGAGCCATTGGTCAGCAGCAGGTAGGAGCGCAATTTGACCATCGCCCTGATATCCTCAAGCTGTAGATACTCCTGAACCTGCTTGATTCCCTCAGCCTTTTTCTCCTGCCAGCCCTTATCACCTTCACTCTTTTTACTATATTTCAACTCAAAGAGAAACTGGTGCTTTACCTCATAAGGACTTCGCTCCAGCAGCAGGATGTCTGGATAACGGTTATTGATTTCCGGCTCGCTCTTGATAAAATACACCGTGGACTGATACAACAAGGTCAGGATTACCGCCTTGATGTGTTTTTCATCCATCTTCATGTAATCACGATTGGAAAACAGGGTGAGGACATTGCTGATTTCTTCCCTGAAAGGATTGATATTGTTGTGAAGAGCAAGCTGTTTAATTGCCTCTTTCAAGCTGCGGCTGTCAATGGTTATCTGTCCGCGTTGTTCAATTTCCTTATTAAAATACTCAAAGTACAATCGCTGGATGACATAGTTGGGGACTGTGTATCGTATGTCGTTAAGCTCTCTGCCGCTCATGGTGATAAATCCCATATACAACAGCAAGCTGATAAAATCATCCCGATCAAACCCTTTGTCCATATCAATTCTACGGCTATACCCACCCACCACCTCTCCGGTGGTAATTAATTCCTCCAGAACCTGGTAATTACTTTCGCTGTCACCCACTGCAAAGAGTTTCATAATCTTGCCGTAGTCAGAAGCGATATTCTCATCAAGCATCTGTTCCGGATAACTGCATTCCCTGATGTCAAAATTATCTACAAAATAGAGAACCATGTCTGAGTTAAAAATCAACTCACTGGAACGAGTACTAAACCGATAGCCGTTATACCATTTCGCCAGCTCGTTAAGCAGATTCTGCTGATCAAGATCACATTGTTCAACCAGCGGCTGAACAATGGTTTCCAGTTCGGTTCGGGTAAATCCCATGGTCTGATTAAAAGCCTTGTGGTGTGTCAGATTTTTACCAATATTAAAACCACTGGTCAAGCTGTCCAGAGTAATACCTGTGACACCGGTGATAAATAACCGGTCAACGATACCTTCCTGGGTAGCGGTCTTGATGGTTTCATAAAAAGCTCGTACAAAACCGCCTTTACCGACAACTTTTTTAAAATCCTCCAGGCTTTCACCAAGAATAGCATTGGCAAAGTGGTCATATTCATCAATCAGGAGATAGATTTTATGTTCCTGGACAATCTTAAAAAAAACCTTCATTGCAGCGGCAGGAGTTGCCTGTTTGTCCACCCTGTTAAAAGTTACAGTCGGATAATCATAGCGTTGTAGAAAATTTATCAACTCTGTTTTGACCTCCAGGGTAAAATCGCGCCGGATACTTTCCGTGGTATCAACTTCTATCCCACTGAAATTCATCATAAGCATCTGGTAGCTGTTTTTTGCCGGAGTTGGTTGTTTTCCGATAGACAGTTCACCAAATATGCCTGTAAAATCATCGCTGGCTGCAACATCGTAATAATAATACAGGCTGGAAAGGAAGAGGCTCTTGCCAAAACGCCGGGGGCGGAGCAGAATGTTAAATTTTCCCTGTTCCTCCAGGGTTTTGATATAGCCGGTTTTGTCTATATAGAGATACCCTTCGGTAATCAAATCTTTAAAATTACTTAATCCATAGGGTATTTTCATAGGGTTATCCCTTGAAAGTAAAGAATGGTGACATCCTTCATATAATGCCAAAAGTAGTTGACACTTTTTGTTTTTCACTTTTCACTAGCTTCTCCACTCCCTCAGCTGTTGATACCTGATCCGAGTAGCCAAGTATTTTTTCAGCATTTTTCCTGCTGAACCAGTGGGACAGGGATAGCTGCTCTGCGAGAAAACGGGTCATTTTCGGCTCCCGCTCAATGGCAAGCACTCCATAAATCATTTCCATCAGCAAGCCTGCGCCAGCCGCTATTCCGGGACTGACCCGACGGCTTACCTGGGGTACCTCCATGCGGGCAAACAGCTCATTGATCCAGTTCCAAAGAACCACAGGTTCCTGCTGGCCGATAAAAAAAGGACGACCCGCTGCTGTGGCAGTGGTGTGCAGATTGTCTGCCGCCAGGAGATGGGCGTGTACAACGTTGTCGATATAGGCGATATCGACCTTGTTTTGCCCATTACCGACAATGCGCAGGGATTTTTCCCGGCCCCGTTCCATCAGTCGGGGAATCAGGTTGGTGTCGCCTGGACCCCAGACCAGGTGGGGACGAATGGCTGCTGTGCGCAGCTGCTCGCAGTTTGCCCTAAGTACCTGCTGTTCGGCAAGGATCTTGGTAGTGGCGTAATGGCAAAGCGGTTTTTTCGAGTATGGGGTTGACTCATCTACTCCACAGAGATCCTGACCGTCAAAGACAACAGACGGGGTTGAGGTATAGACTAGGGCGGAAACATTATTTGTCTGGCAGGCCGCAAGCACATTGAGGGTACCAAGGACATTAATGGAATAATAGTCGGCAAAATCTCCCCAGATACCGGCCTTGGCTGCAACGTGGAACACGGTATCGCAACCGGTTACCGCATGGTTCAGCGTGTCCAGGTTACGAATATCCCCCAGCATACAGGTGGCACCCAAAACCTCAACCGCAGGATAACGGTTTCTTCCCAGCACACGCACTTTGATTCCCTGCGCACGCAAAGCCCGTACCAGTGCCAGACCTATGAACCCGCCTCCCCCTGTTACCAGTACTCTGTCGCTATAACTCATTGACCCGCTCCAGGCATTGTTCGTACACATTCCTTGAATACCATCTACCTTTGAGAATCATTTCATCGAGTTTTCCCTTTGAAGTTTATCTATAAATTCAATTTTTCCATAGCCTGCAAGTTCAGCAGCCTTGCCCAGCGACAATCTCCCTTTTCTGTAAAAATACATTGCTGACAGAAACATAATGTTACTCTTAAACTCATCTTTTGTTTCTTTTATGGACAATAAGATATTTTCTTTTACCGGAAAAGAAATAGTAACAACTCTTTCTTGCATGATTAATCTCCAGTACCAAGCCTATCACATTTTGTAATATCAATTACCATCATCTGTTCATGGAACCCCACGAATAATCACTCAACCCCCTATCACAGCCCGCCACTATCCAGGCAAAAATTTAAGAACCCAGCTGTTTCGCAGCCCAGACAGCAAGTTTTTCCCGGAATATTTTGGCGTTGTGTCGAATATCAACAGGAAAGGAGGGATGAATCAAAAACTTTGTGATGTTATTGGTTATAGTGGTTCGCTCTGCCCTCTGTTGTAACTCCCGCAGCAATCGCTCTCTGTCAACCGGCTCTTTGCTCTCATGTAACTCGACAATCAGCACCGGTTTCTGCTCACCCGGTTTACCGATCCCCACCAGGGCGGAGCGAAAGACATCAGGATGATTATTAAAAATCGCCTCACAACAGACAGAATACATAGTATCATTGCCCAGCAGTACCCGGTGCGCCTTGCGGCCGCAAAACCAGAGCCGCCCCTGTACATCAAAGTACCCCATATCCCCCATGCGATGCCACAACTCCTCCCCCTCAGGGATTTTGGACATGGTGGTTTCTTCTGGATTATGGTCATATTTTCTGGTGACGACTCCACCCTTAACCACTATCTCACCGACCTCATATTCATCCAGTAACTGCACATCGTGCCAAGACTTTATGGGAGCGTCACGGGATTCAATGACCTCCACCCTGATATCTGGCAAGGCATTACCCACACAGACACCAAATCCCTTCCTGGTCAGAGGCCAGGTCTCACCAAGAACCTCCTTACCGGTAATGGAGACAATGGGGAGACTCTCGGTTGCTCCATACGGGACAAAAACCTCCCCATCCTTTTCCATGATAGACTTGACCCGCTCGATCAGATCTCCTGTAATGGGTGCGCCAGCCATCAGCACCTTGCGCACCGGCAGGGTAATCCCCTCCTGGATACAATACTCACTGACCACGTTCCAGATGGCTGGAGAACCAAAGGAATAACTGACTTTATGATCCATGATAGAACGTATGAATTTTTTGGGATCCACCTGAGCCGGTCGGGTGGGATCCATATCCGGGATTACCGCAGAGGCTCCCAGGGCAATAGAAAAGAGGGCAAAGAGGGGAAAACCAGGCTGATCCACATCTCCAGGGGTAATACCATAGTAATCGGCGATCAAACGCAGCTGTGAGTAAAAAATCGAGTGGCTGTACTGCACCCCCTTGGGCGGGCCAGTGGAACCGGTGGTAAAAATAATGGCGGCCAGTTCGTCCTTGTCAGATTGTACAGGTGTACAATCGGTTGAACAGTTACGGGTAACCTGTTGCAGGGATTTACCCAGCACACCGAAAGAAGCACCAACACAAATCCTGGTGGTGACGGTTTTAAAGGGGGCGGAATAGAGGCGGGAGAGCAACAGAACCTGGGGGATACCGATGAGTACCTCAGGCTGTACGGAACCAATACAGCGCAGCAGGTTTTTATAGCCCATGCCCGGATCAATGAGAATTACCACAGCACCCAGTTGAAAAAGGGCATAAGTCAGACAGATAAACTCCATGGAGGGGCGAACCATGAGCATCACCCTGTCTCCACGCTCCACTCCCTGATCCTGCAAGCCATTTGCGTACTTATTGGCGTTAGCGGCAATCTCCAGAAAGGTGCTTTGCTGATACCTGCCGTTTTTACCCGTAATAAGAGCTATGTGGTCTGGCTGCTCGGCTGCCCTCCTGTGCAAGGCAGAGGCTATGTTCCACTCAATGCTTTCAGCCATAACAGGAGGAGAGAAAGGGGTTTATGCGGCTCATGACCTTATCCAGTGCGTCTTCAAGCAGGTAATGACTCGCATCCGGGAAATAATGGCTTTCTGCTGCTGGGAAACGGTGCTGCCATTCCTTGTAAAAATGATCATTAAAACAAAAATCCGCACCACCCCAGCAGATGAGTGTCTTTTTATCTCGCAGTTTATCCAGTCCAACCTCAACCTGGCTCAGGGTTTCGTACGAAGG
>DAOVTM010000201.1 GCA_030633145.1 Desulfobulbaceae bacterium | reverse complement strand
TACATGGAAAAGATTCACGCTTACAATGCAGGGACACCTTTTAAATATGCATTCACTGTTTTTTTTTCTATATCACACCATAATGATACATATCTCATTTTTGAGCAACAACCATATTTCGTATCCTGTTTAAATCTTATGGCAGCCTCGTTCCTACTGACGGAGTCTCGCAGGCTCGCTTACCTCCTGCATGGGAACGCAAATTGGACGCTCCAGGTAAGCGAGCCTGCGAGACTCCGTCTGTCCTGTACTGCCGCTGGAGCGGGAAACAAGGTTCCCACGCAGGAGCATGGGAACCAGTGGGTTATCAGATGTTTCCATAATTTATAAAGAGGATACGGCGTAACGAAGTTCTATTCTGTGTAAATCAATTTCTGTCGTATTCATGTAGCCTTTTTATCAGAGAAGGTGCAGTAAGTCCCTCGGTCATTATCTGTATATTGAATAACACAGAAAAGAACTATATTAAAGGGGGAGCTGCTGCATGGTGCGACAAGATGTGTCGCCATCGTTAAAAAGGGCGTTGCAAAATTAAAAATGGGAGGCGTATTCTTTGAATTTGGTTGCAATATATATGCATACTGCTTGATGAGCAATTAGTATTTATATTGAGCTGAATTCAGTCCGTGCAGGTACGGTGGCAAGAGGGATACGGCTGTTGACCATAGTGGATAGTCGGCATCCGATTCTGTGAGGAAATATCGAAGAGGATTGCAATTCGTTAAGCAATCTGTTATTTTTTTGCATATTTCAAAGTGTTTGATTGTCGGTTGTTACATTATCAGGCAGGTATAATTCCTGCCCAAAAAGGAGGAAGAGAGATGGTGCGAAAAAGTATAACCCTGTGGATTACCGTGATCCTGATGGCATTCAGTAGTCAGGCAATGGCCGGTGGCGGTCAAAACTATCCCAATGGTGCAGAGGCTTTCCTGGCCGGTGCTGCCCCGCCTCCTGGTTTTTATTTTCTTGACTATGCCTATTACTATACTGCTGATAGCATGAAGGATGATAATGGCGACGACATTGCGGCCTTTGACGATGTCACCGTGGCTGCCAATGTCTTTCGTTTTCTCTGGATGAGTGATAAAAAGATCATGGGGGGAAACTGGGGGATGCACACCTTCCTGCCTATCATCGGTGTGGATCTTAATTTCAAGGCATCGGTCGGGCCACAGCATACCACATCGTATGACGACACCTCTGTTCCCTATGTTATTTTCAGTCCTTTTCTCCTGTCCTGGCATTTACAGGAGGGCAAGTTGCACATTGTAACATCCCTGGCTGATATCTATATTCCAACAGGTCAGGATGACGGTAATATGGCATCTGTGGGGACAAACTTCTGGACTATCGAGCCGGTACTCGGCATCACCTATATGGCGAACAACTGGGAATTTTCAGCAAAGTTCATGTATGATTTCAACTCCACGCAGGAGGATTATGCCACGGTATATGGCCTGGAGGTTGACCGCGATCCCGGTCAGGAATTTCATTTCGATTATTCCGCATCCTACGCTGTCACTCCCTCGTTTCGTATCGGTGTAAATGGGTATTACTATACCCAGACCACGGATGATTCCTATGATATTGACCCGAATATGCCTGTTACACTTCAGGAACCATCTCCCATCGACCTGCTCCGTGCCGATGAGGGGATGCGCAGCAAGGTCTTTGCCGTTGGCCCTGGAATCTGGTACAATCATAAAAATATGTTCTTCTCCCTGCGCAATCAGTGGGAGATGGCTGCAGAGAATAAGACTGAGGGCTATAATGTGTGGGCCAAGTTTACCTATGCATTCTGATTTGAACCTGGTCTGATTGTGACAAGGAAAAGAACCGCATGTGATTGTGCGGTTCTTTTTAGTTTCAGGTTGTTTGTTTTTCCCGCCCTGCATTTTTCACAACGATTTCTTGCAACGACTTTTCACAGTGTAATACGTTGAAATTGAATGACTAAATCCCATTCAAGGGTATTTTTTAAACCAGGAAGCATTTTTACAGCCATTTTTGCCTGCAATTCTTCATTGACACTTCAGATTTACATGATATTCTGAAGTACAGCTTAAAAATATCAGCAAAAATGGCCTATGATACAACGAAAATTAACTCTACCGAAATCGGGAACAGAGACCTTCTTTTTATGGGGTCCACGCCAAACCGGGAAATCGACACTGCTCAAGCAAACATACCCTGATAGTGTGTGGATAGATCTGTTAAAGGCAGAGGAATATCGTCGCTATCTCGAAAGGCCGGAACTGCTCAGGCAGGAATTACCTGATACGAGCGAAATGCCCTTTGTTGTGATTGATGAAGTGCAAAAACTCCCGGCACTGCTGGACGAGGTACACTGGCTTCATGAAAACCGTGCAGTGCATTTTGCCCTCTGCGGATCCAGTGCCAGAAAGGTCAAACGCGGACATGCCAATTTACTCGGTGGCAGGGCAATTCGTTACGAATTGTTTGGATTTACAGCCGGTGAACTCCTGCCGGATTTTGATTTAAACAGAATGTTAAATCATGGGTACCTGCCAAGGATTTATCTCTCCAGTAAACCCCGAAGATTGCTGAACGCCTATGTTGCAAATTACCTGAAAGAAGAGATTGCCGCAGAAGGCCTGGTGCGAAACCTTCCTGTTTTTTCTGATTTCTTGAACATGGCCGCGCTTTCCGATACGGAACCTGTGAATTTTTCAACAATTGCCAGGGATTGTGGGGTATCCGGCAATACAATCAAAGAGTATTTTCTCATCCTGGAAGACACCCTGCTGGGAAGATGGCTGCCAAGTTATCGTAAACGACCAAAAAGAAGGGTTACAGCAGCAGCAAAGTTCTATTTTTCCGATGTAGGGGTCGTTAATTTTCTCGCAAAAAGGGGTACCGTTGCCCAGGGAGGCGAGTTGTATGGCAAGGTCTTTGAAAACTGGTGTTTCCACGAATTGCAGGCATTTAACATGTATGAAGAGGCATTTGCAGAGTTCTATTACTGGCGGCTTGCCAGTGGCATTGAAGTGGATTTTATCATCAATAATATGGAGGTGGCCATTGAGGTGAAGGCATCGGAGAAAATTTTATCCAGACATTGTAAGGGGTTAAGGAGTCTTATAATCGATCACCCTGGCGTACAACGTAGAATAATCGTCTGCCTGGAGGCCAAGGCAAGAGTTACCGAAGATGGCATTGAGGTGCTGCCAGCACTGGATTTTGTCCAGAAGCTGTGGAATGGGGAGTTCTTTTCTTAACGATGCCTTTTTCTTAGATCAAGGGAGTAGCTTGTTTCTCCAACTCATCTCGTAGTTGACCAATATATATATGAGCTTTGGATTCAAAGCTAACCAGGTTCACTGACGGCAGGGGAATTGTTTAAAGAATTACTTGGTTATTATAACCATGATGTATCGTGTGTTATCTGGTTTGCCACTGGTCTGGCACTGGTCTGCCACTGGTTTTTCACTGGTTTTCCACTGGTTCCCACGCTCCAGCGTTCCACTGGTTCCCACGCTCCAGCGTGGGAACGTATTTGGGACGCTCCAGCGTCCTGTTGCAGATGCTGGAACCAGTGGGAAATCACCCGCACCGGTACAATCTGACTATCGCTATTGTAATAGAACCTCCTCTGCACTATACTCCCATGGATTCAAGCCCTTTGAACTTATAGAGATAAAAAAAATATGGACAAACTGACATCAGAACTCAAAGAACGATTGATTGCAGTCCTCAACCTGACCGACATCAGCCCGGAAGATATAGATGAAGATGCGCAGCTGGTCGGCGGCGAGCTGGGTATAGATTCCATTGATGTCCTGGAAATGGTGGTCATGGTAGAAAAAGAGTATGGGGTGGTGATCAACAATAAAGAGATTGGCGAGCGGGTCTTTTCAACCCTGAAAAACCTGACCCGATATGTCCGTGAAAATTCTCCCAGGTTCTCTTCTTGAAATATAAACGCTCTCCTGTTTACATAGCCGCTCTTGGCATTGTCAGTCCCCTGGGAACGGGTACGGATGCCACCCTTGCGGCACTGAAACAGGGCAGCTCCGCTATTGCCCCCTTGACTCTTTTCCCCGTGCAACAGCAGCCACCCCTGCCGGTGGGGCAGGTAGAGGGTTTTACGGATACCCAGTCCCTGCCCCGCACGCACCGACTAGCCATTGCCGCAGCACAACAGGCAATGGCGGATCACGATTGCAATCTTAATGGAGTGTATGTCGGCACCACTACCGGCGGTATCGAGCGAACCGAACAGCTACTGGCTGAAGCGAAGAATGATCCTGTTGATTATATCGGTTCCTATAGCTACCACGGCCTGGGAACAGTAGCAGAAGAGATCGGCAGGAAATTGGGGTGCAGGGAAAAACTGCTCACTTTTTCCACGGCTTGCTCCTCCGGGGCGGTGGCAATCAGTATGGCTTGCCGTATGCTCCAGAGGGGACAGGCGCAATGGCTTCTTGCTGGTGGCGCAGATTCCCTCTCTTTTCTCACTTATTATGGTTTCCATTCCCTGCAGTTGGTTGATGAACAGGGGTGCCGCCCCTTTGATCTCTCCCGGGCCGGGATGACCGTGGCCGAAGGCGCAGCCTTTTTGCTCCTTACCAACCAAAAACCTGAACACAGTTACGGTGTAATCCTGGGAAGCGCACTCAGTTGTGATGCCCATCATGGTGCTGCGCCCCACCCGGAGGGCAAGGGAGCCAGAGGTGCCATGGAAAAGGCCATGGCAGACAGCGGAGTTGCTGTGGATACAGTGGATTATATCAATATGCACGGTACCGGAACCCCTGATAATGACCTTGCAGAATCCAAGGCCGTGCGCAGCCTTTTTCCTTCCATACCGCCCCTTTCCTCCATCAAGGGAATGACTGGACATGGCTTGGCCGCATCTGGTGCGATTGAAGCCGTGCTTTCCGCACTCTGTCTGCAATATAATATCCTGCCTGCTAATATCGGCTGCGAAACCCCTGATCCTGAATGTGAGCTTGAGCCATTAACCGCAACTCGGTCCCGTCCGGTGTCAACTGTTCTTTCCAATTCCTTCGGTTTTGGCGGCAACAACGCTTGTCTGCTGATAGCTGACAGCGAAAACGAAAAGCCCGTAACAGCAGAAGACAACGCACCTCTCTCCATTGTTGGCAAGTCCTGCATTACCGGAGCAGGACACACTCTCGATTCCCTGGGGAATTTCTTTTTGCTCCAGTCCATGGCCGGAACCCTGGACAGCAGCACCATGGCAGAGCAGCTACCGCTACGATCCATTCGCAGGCTGGGACGTTTCGCACGCATGGGACTGGCCTTGGCAGCAGCGGCAAAAAACGATGCCGACATTGAGCAGTCCCCCCATGCAGTGTTCATGGGCAGCGGCTGGGGTGCGCTATCAGAGACTTGGGATTTTCTTGAAAAATTACGCAGCACAGGGGAACAGTTCCCCAGTCCCATTGATTTTGTCGGCTCGGTGCATAACAGCGCAGCCGGGCAGATCGCCATCAGGCACGGTGCCACCGGTTCCAACGTCAGTTGCAGCGGCGGGGATTCCTCTTTTGAGCAGGCTCTGCTGGCAACAGAGGCATTCCTTGGGACTGAAACACGCTACAATACCGCTTTTGTTCTGGGCGCAGACGAATTTCACCCTCACTTTACCCCGTTACTGGATCCTTCTGCCATGGCAGAGCAACCGGCTGACGGTGGAGGAGGCTTTTATATCTGTCGTAAGGCGATTCCCGGCAAGGTGGCCATCCGTTCCTGTTTTTATGAACAGACATCCGAGACTGTGCTGGAACACCTGATTGGTGCCTTAGGCAGCAGGGAAACAATCCGTACCCAATACGCAATGATCCTGGCGGGAATT
Source organism: Desulfobulbaceae bacterium (assembly GCA_030633145.1). Classification (GTDB taxonomy): domain Bacteria; phylum Desulfobacterota; class Desulfobulbia; order Desulfobulbales; family Desulfobulbaceae; genus DAOVTM01. The sequence goes on along the minus strand of DAOVTM010000201.1, from coordinate 1,513 downwards.
CCAGCAGCCTTTGCTGAAGAGGGAGAGCAGCAGCTGGATCTTTTTATGAGGGAAACCAAGCTGGACGTGCCAGTGATTCATTACCGAAAATTCACCGGAGAGTTTGCTGCTGCCTCGGCTGTGGCTGCGGTTATGGCTGCACAGCTCATCGAGTCGGGAGAAGTCCCGAACGGTAAGGGGATTCTGGTGCTCGGATTCGGTAAAATGTGTACTGCAATGGAACTGATCATGCAATGAACGTCCTGCTGATCTCCCCCAACACCCACACCATCCCCTATCCGGTTTATCCCATCGGGCTTGATTATGTGGCTGGTGCCTTGGGAGATCAACACCAGGTGCAGATTGTTGACATGAATATCCTTGATCGGGATGGTCTGGGCGAGATCATCAAAGAGTTTGCACCGGATATTATCGGTCTCTCTCTCCGCAATGTGGATAATACCGAGGTTGGCAACCCTCTTTTTTTTATAGAAGAGCAGAGACAACTGGTTTGCTGGCTGCGGGAGCAGAGCCAGTCTCCCATTGTCTGCGGCGGCGCAGGTTTTACTATCCTGGCCAGAGAAATTTTTGATGTTGTCCAGCCCGATTACGGCATTGTCGGCGAGGGGGAACGTTTTGTCCAACTGGTTGAGACTCTGGAGCTGGGTGGGACGCTGGACGATATTCCCGGCTTGATGGATGGCTACGGCAGCAGTCCTCCTATTCCCTGGCAGGGAGAACAGACCAGGAACCTTGAATCAGGGGCGCATACCCGGTATTATATCGAGCATGGCGGGATGCTCAACCTGCAATCCAAGCGGGGCTGTTCCTTCCGCTGTATTTACTGTCCGTATCCGCATATTGAGGGCAATAAACATCGTTATGTGGAGCCTGGGATTGTCGCCCGAACCGCCCTCTCTTTGCAGGAGCAGGGGGCAAAGTATTTTTTTATCACCGATTCTGCCTTTAACTCAGACAGGGCACACAGTCTGGAAGTGGCTGAGGCTTTTTACGAACAGGGGGTGACCATTCCCTGGGGCGGTTTTTTTTCCCCGGTAAAGGCCAGGGAAGATTATTTTGCGACCATGAAGCGGTGCGGCCTGAGTCATGTTGAATTTGGCACTGAATCCCTCTCCGATGCCATGCTTACCAGCTACCAGAAACCGTTTCGAGTTCAAGATGTTACTGAGGCTCATTGTATGGCCGTGGATGCAGGCCTGCATGTGGCTCATTATTTTCTCCTCGGGGGGCCGGGTGAATGCAGGCAGACCCTGGATGAAACACTGGAAACAGCGGAAGGATTGGATAAATCTGTCCTTTTTTTCTTCACCGGGATGCGGGTGTATCCTCATACAAAGCTGTATGATATCGCCCTGAGAGAAGGAAAAATTACAGAAGACAGCAATCTGCTGGAACCCTTTTATTATCAATGTGACGGGATCAGTTCACAGCAGATTGAAAAACAGGTACGGGAACGCAGCGGACAGCGGATTAACTGGATTATCGGCTCTGGGGGAGATACCGCAGCCGGAAT
>DAOVTM010000214.1 GCA_030633145.1 Desulfobulbaceae bacterium | reverse complement strand
GAAAGGGTATTCTTGATAAGTAACTTGCAGAAGAATAATTTCTCGTTTTCATTTGTTGCAGCCGTGCATTGCAGTCCTGAACAGCTGACGGCTGTATATCCCGGCGACAGCGAATTATGCGCCCAGGTTCAGCGACTGCAACAGTTAGTTACAAGTTCCAGAGCAGAGCAACTCTATTTTGTCCTGACAGAACATGACAACCAGCTTGTGGCCTTCCTCCATCTCAGCCGGGATAAACGCAGAAAAGACCGCTTCAGGATTCGCGGCCTCTACACCCATCAATGCTTTCGCAACCAATCCCTGGCCACTACCGGACTCAAGCTCGGCTGCGAATCTGTGACTAAACTCCTGCAGGGGAGAGAAATTCTCTCCTTTATCCTTCCATCAAACAGGGGTTCTGTCACCGCCCACCACCGGGCAGGATTTATCAAGGCAGAGCTGGCTGAAATCCTGCCGCAACGTCATCTCTGTTTAATCTGGACACCATAGAGTTCTCGTTCTTTCCTTGCTATCTCTATGGCATTAATACGCAGCAAACCATATCCTGCCATTTCAATAGAATTTTGCAAGAAGTATCGCATCTATCTTGTCATGATTTTTACGGTTTAATATAGGCAAACCCCTCATGCTGCAGTTCAATCAGGGTAACTACTCCAGCCGGGATCAACTCACACCCCGCAAAGAGTTCTTCCGCTGGAATCTCAAACAGGGCCAGGGCCTTTTCACAGATCAAAATACGAACACCTCCGGCCTGAATCTGCCTGAGCTTTTCCATGAACATATACATCTGATCCCCGGATAGCAGGCCGACTGCGGGACCCGTGACCAGCATGATCAGCTCTTTGTCCTCCTCTTCCAGGGCATCCAGGGTATTGCCAAGATAATTGAGGCCAAGATTGAGAATGAGATCATCATCCAGATCAATGTGGATTACTGCTCTGTAGCGCATGACAACGTACTCCTGTAGTAAAAAAATATGTAAAAAAATATGTAAAAAAAAACCCGGTTACACCGAACAAAACGGTATAACCGGATTATGATAACTACTCAATTCATGCAATGTTCTAAAGCCGGACAGTCAACACCGGTATAGGACTCTTTTTAACAATGCCCCTTGCCACACTGCCGAGCAAAATATCATCAAGCATGCCGTGTCCGTGTGTTCCCACCACAATCAAGTCATAACCGCCCTGCTCAGCCAGTGTTACAATGGTATGGATAGGGTTGCCAACCTTTATCTCAACATTGGGTGTTACGGCACAACTTTCCATCTCGCTGCCGGCATCGGCGCAAAGTGTATGAATACGTTCAATCACTGCCGCTTTGCTCTCGTCAAGACCCACCGTATAAAAACTCTTCAACTTATCTGCGCCAAAATGACTGGCCAGATCATAGCCCATACCGGCAGACATCTCCTCAACCAGATCCGGCACCACGTTGATGACTGTCAGCTCAGCATTGCATTCCTGGGCAATGTTAAGGGCGTAACGAGCCGCTTTTTTAGCAGTTTCAGATAAATCCGTCGCATACAGAATTTTTTTAAATATACAAGCCTTCATTTCGAACCTCCCTGTATAGTTTCAGGTTCCGCCTGTTTTTCCTTTTCCACAACCGGTCCGAATATCCATGGAACCAGCTTGATATACCATGCCGCCGACTGGATCTGGATAACATAGGCCAGGGCAATCAACAGTGCAATAGTCGGCCCCTCTTCCTTGAATGCTGTCAGGGCAACGGCCAGGGCAATGGAAAGGTCACGCATTACAACCCCGAAGACCATGGCAATGGCATCCTCACGGCTGAAAAAGTACTTCCCAACCAGTGAAAGCAGCACATACGAAAGTAGATAAAAGACTACCAGCGGAATCAAAATTGTCAGAATATCACCTGGGTTAGCAATGATATTTTTGGCCTTGAGTGACATAGCCGTAAAGGCAATCATGATCACGCCCAGTGCGGAAAATGGAGGAAACATAGGCTTATACACCTGCATCCACGCTTTTTTCCCGTGTTTTTTCTTGATATAGGTCTGGGTCAGGATACCGGCAAAAAGCGGTACAAAGACAAAGATACAGATCTGCTGGAACATGTGCAGCATATCCACATCAACCGTCGTCCCCATAAAGACCTTGGTATAGATGGGTGCTGCCATGGAACCTATCAGCAGTCCAAACACCAGCATCTTAGTGGCGGCCTCCTTGTTTCCCTTGGCAAATCCTGTCCAGGACACAGTCATGCCGGAAGCTGGTAACACGCCGATGAGGAACAGACCAACGGCCCATAAGCCATATTTTTCAGCTTCTCCGGTAAAGAATAGTTTACCGATAGTGAACACCACAATGGGAACTATGATAAAGTTGATGATCTGGGTAACCACCTGCAGCTTTACATCCTTGCCCTGAAAAATAGACTTTACATTCAGAGTTGCCATCATGGGATAGACCATGATAAAAGTAATAGGAATGATAAGCTTCTTTAACGGCTTGGCATCGAAGATATAACCACCGCCGAGCAGTCCGAGGAGCATGGCAACGGGTATCACATATACAAGATTTTTTTGTAAAAACTTCAATATTTTCATTTTCCTCTCCAAAAATATTTTTTATTCCAAAATAGCTGATGATTCTATTTTGCCTCATCAATCATGGAACGAATCTTTACAAAGGTCAGGGTGACATTATCCGGGAACTTGGGATCGTCAAGAACCAGGTCCGCAATGTCATCCAGGCTGTAGCTCAGATATCGAATCTGGGTCTTTCCGTCTTTACCAGAAAAAACCATAACAAACTTGGGCATGAGGATGGCCCGCTCCGGGTTCATGGTCAGACTCATGTCGGCCTTGGTCGGCTTGCACACCTGCATCATGTGCAGATCAAACTCATCTGGTACCACGCCGCCATGCTCACGAAAGGTATTTTTCATGTTCATGGTGTCCTCGTTGTTGACCACAAAGGCATTATCCTTCACGACTGCGGCAAAATCAGCCACAAACTGAGCAACACTTTTTTCGCTTGCAGTTACATAAAGATTGTCATTTCGTTTCATTTTGTTCTCCTTATTTAAAATAGTATAATAAAATAATGAATCTAATCAGCCGCTGCCCACAAGACAGCAGGAATTTCAATGTACAGTCCTATAAACATTGACAGCCACCGCCCGGCACATCCATAGCCGGGATATCTTTCTTTTCCAGAATGATCCGAACAAGGGGTTCGTCTTTTAATTTCTGCTCGGTTATCACAGTAAATCCTCCTTTTGGCATTACTTTGAGAAGCTCAGCAGGCAAACCCTCACCCTCATAGAGGATTTCCAGTTGATCACCAGGCCCAATTTCCCGAAATGCTTGACTGAACTTCAACAGGGTAAATGGATCAGGCAATCCTTCAATTCTTATTTTTTTCTTTATCTGCATTGCGGCGGTCCATATTTAATAATTCAGCGTTGTCCAGCTTAAAGCAATAACAATGCCAATAGTCTGTCATGGCGCAGACATATCAAGACAAAATAGCTAACCCTCTATGGAAACGTATTTTTGTAAGAAAGATAGAGGGTAAATCAAGTTGAATTTACTGTAATTCACTTGCTCGTTAGTTATCATCGACCTGCTAACTCTTGCTTAACAGGTGTTAAGCTGTTAAGGTATAACTTAACACTTCATTAAAATTTTAACACCAAACCATTATGAGTCATCAAGAATATAACGCCTACTGGAAAACCGTGGTGGATACCATCCAGGAAGGGGTCATGATTGTCAACCCGGAAGGCACTATCGTCTCTGTCAACAAGGCATTTGAAACCCTGACCGGATACCGCCTCAATGAACTCATCGGCAACTCCTGCGCCACCCTCAACTGTACGGCCTGTAAACTGCAACGCTCCGGCCATACGGATTACTGGTGTACCCTGTTCCGCAACGGTCTCCTGGAAAAGCAACGCTGTACCCTTAAGCGACGGGACGGAACCCATGTCCATATCCTGAAAAACGGTTCCATCCTGCACGACGGCAAGGGCAAGGTGATCGGGGCGGTGGAGACTATGACCGACATCACCGAACTGCTGGAACGGGACACCACCATTGAGGCATTTAAGCGGGAACTCAGTGCCAGGGATACCTTTCACGGCATTATCGGCATCTCCGCACCCATGCAGCTAGTTTTTGACTTGATTAATAATGCCTCGGATTCGGACGCACCGCTGCTTATTTTGGGGGAAAGTGGTACGGGCAAGGAGTTGATTGCCCAGGCAGTGCATGAGTGCAGCAGCAGGAAAGAGGCCCCCTATATCAAGGTCAACTGTGCGTCCCTTAATGAATCATTGCTGGAGAGTGAACTGTTCGGGCATGTGAAAGGGGCCTTTACCGGTGCCCACCAAAACAGGACAGGAAGGTTTGAAGCAGCGCATAAGGGTTCTATTTTTCTCGATGAAATCGGTGATCTTCCTATGTCAACCCAGGTGAAATTGCTGCGGGTGCTGGAGGAAAAAATCATTGAACGGGTCGGCGACCAACATCCCATCCCCATTGATGCCAGGATAATCACTGCCACCAACCGAAATTTGACAAAAATGGTGCAAGAGGGATCCTTTCGGGAAGACCTTTTTTACCGGATCAATGTCATCCCCCTGACCATCCCGTCGTTGCGGGAACGAACCTCTGATATTCCCCTGCTGGCAGAGTCATTTTTCAGGAAACTGCAGCTTAAAAGCGGTAAGAACATTCAAAATATTTCCAATCGAGCCATGGAACTGCTGATGCGCTATGGGTGGCCGGGTAATGTGCGGGAGCTGCGCTCCAGCTTTGAATATGCCTTTGTCACCTGTCAGGGAACAGCCATTGAGCCGGAGGATCTACCCCCGATTATTCTTCAGGATAAACCTGCTGTTACAAAGGAGCAGCCGGTTATCACTACACCGAGAACTGAACTGACTGGTGATGAACGGCGGAAAAAGGAACTGCTTGATGCCCTGGAGCAGACTGGAGGGAATCAGACCAGGGCGGCGAAGATATTGGGGGTTTCACGGGTTACGGTGTGGAACCGGATGAAGCGGTATGAGTTGCGTGAGTAGCAGCTCAAAAGAAATACTTTTTTACTTTGAACTAAACAATCTTGTGTGGTAATTGTTATATAGAAGTTAAAAAATAAATTAACGCCCTGCGGGCGGATTTTGTTTCAAGTCTATGAATATCGGGTAACGCCCCGTTAACTTCATATTTACCTGTTTAGGACAAGTTTTTACTCTCGTTCCCACGCGCTGCGTGGGAACGGTTAGGGACGCGCTGCGTCTTTTATGGCGCAGCGCGCCGATGCGTATTCCCACGCAGCGCATGGGAACGAGTAAAAAAATGAAAATTCCTATGCTATCAAGTTATCATACAGAGGTGTACCAGTTGTTTATTAATAATTACGGAGAGGTTCCCATGAAAAGAATAATCAGCTACTATTGTTGTTGTCTATTTTTGCTCTTTACTGTTTCAATTGCCGGTGCCAGCCCCGTTGATGAGAACACAGCCAGGCAGGTCGCTCTAAACTGGATGTCTGAAAAGGCCGGGTATCAAATTACCGCTGATAAACTGACGACTGCCATTATTGAAAAGTCCAACACTGACACTCTTTATTATGTCATCAATCTTGCCGGAGGGGGGTGGGCGATAGTTTCCGGCGACAATATCGCCTTTCCAATCATTGCCTATTCATATCATGGAACATACTCTCTGCAAGACCATCCGGTTCAATTTGACCAATGGATGGCAACTGTAAGTGATGAAATTCGGAATGCAATTCAAGAAAAAAGTATTGCGCTTCCGGTAGCAGAGTCAGCATGGGGACGATTAAATGTAAGCACGGAAGCCTTTTCAACAAAGCCAATGTCCTATTCTGTTGCGCCGTTGCTGTCTTCCACCTGGGATCAAGGTACATATTATAATGCATCTTGCCCAGCAGACGCAGCAGGGCCGGGGGGGGTATGTATGGGCTGGATGTGTGGCAACAGCAATGGGGCAGGTGATGAAATATCACAGCTATCCATCAACCGGTTGGTGTTCACATACTTATGTTGACGACAGTTATGGCAGCCAGACAGCTGATTTTGGAGCAACTACCTACAACTGGGCTTCCATGCCGAATTCATTATCAGGACATAATTCCGAGATTGCAACATTGATTTATCACGCTGGTGTCTCAGTTGAGATGGATTATGGGACAGTTGGTTCCGGTGCCAATACCAATGTGGATGCGGTAAATGCCCTGAAAACATATTTCAGGTACAGTAATGATCTTTATTACGCTGCAAAGGATGACTACACTGATGCTGACTGGGAAACCCTCCTGCTCACTGAACTGAATAATGGTCGACCGATTCTCTATAATGGAAGCGGGTCAGGTGGTCACGCCTTTGTATGTGACGGTTTTTCTGCTGATAATTATTTTCACTTCAACTGGGGCTGGAGCGGTTTCTATAATGGATACTTTTATTTGAATGATTTAACACCGGGAAGTCACAATTATACTGTGGCGCAAGGTGGGATAATGGGTATTACCCCTGGACTTGATTTACAGCTTACCTATCCCTATGCTGAGAGTTTTGAGAGTGGAATGCCAGCTGACTTAGAGGTGGTAGGAACTCGATCTACCATTGTTTCAGAAGACTCTCATCATGGAACCTTCAGCCTTAGGATGAGCAGTTCGACTGATACTAATTTTGTTGAAACGAATAAAGCCCTGTTAAGTATCAATGTTCCAGTTGAAGGAGCGGAATTGTCTTTTTGGGTTAAACGAGGCAATAACTATGGTTCTTCTTCTGCATATTTCCAGCAATCTGCCTGGCTTGAGACTAGGTGTGGTGCTACTCTGCTGCATGAATTTTATGATAGTGATTATAATGACAGCCAGTGGGTACAGTTTACACTCGATCTAAGTAGCT
>DAOVTM010000062.1 GCA_030633145.1 Desulfobulbaceae bacterium | reverse complement strand
TGCGAATAACAATACGATTGTACCAAATCTTCTTGCAAGTTTATACTGGTACCCGTTATCCTGATACCAGTTTATCATAATGAAATTGACTACCCTTACATCTACAGGTACAATGAATGTATAAAAAACTTACATTTGAGTGGGATAAACAAAAGAATACAACGAACAGAAAAAGCATGGCGTTTCTTTCGAAGAAGCTAAAACCGTTTTTTACGATGAGTATGCGGTTCAGTTTTATGACCCTGACCACTCCGAATATGAAGAACGTTATATTTTACTCGGCGCAAGCTTTACGCTTAAAACTATAGTCGTATGCCACTGTTACAGGCAATCAGAAACAGTGGTTCGGATAATTTCGGCAAGAAAGGCTGACACAGATGAAGAGCAGGAATATTGGAGTAACAGACCATGAGAGATCATTATGACTTTGCAACAATGAAGGGTAAAAAAAATCCTTATGTCCAACACTTAAAAGAACCTGTAACAATACGACTTGACCGTGATTCTGTCGATTATTTCAAGTCATTGTCGGAAGAAAACAACATTCCCTATCAAACTTTAATCAATTTGTATTTACACGATTGCGCATTGAATCACCGTAAACCACAGGTATCGTGGACAGATTAGTCTAATGCCAGTGAAAAACAAAAATAACGACACCCTGCAATCGTACCAACAGGGTGAAAAGACCACGGATACCCCCTATTTCGAGTTATGGCTCTCCACGCCATAATTTATTGTGAACGGTTGTTTTATCTTGAAAATGTCGAAGAAATCAGGGTTGCAAATGCCAATGTTTATGCCGGGCGAAGATTGCATGACATGTTTGACAAGGGGTCTGATATCTATTCCCTGGAACTGGCAAGTGAAAGGCTGGGAATCCGGGGGGAAATCGACTGTGCCAAGCGAAAGTCAGGTGACCTGATTGTTTTTGAGCATAAAAAAGGTAAATCCAAAAAAGGGGACGAAGCCTGGCTCAGTGACCGGTTACAGGTTCTGGCCTATACTTTACTCCTTGCTGAACATACCGGAGAAGATATATCCGAGGCTCGTATCCGCTACCACGCTGACAAGAAAACCATTCGTATGGATATAAACCTTGCAGAGGCAGAAGAACATGAAGTAATAACTGCGGTGGCAAGAGCAGGGGAGCTGTGTGCAGGAGTTGAACGACCAGCGGTTGATGTTCCCGAATATCTCTGCCGGACATGTTTGCTTGCGCCGGTATGCCTGCCGGAAGAGGAACGGTTTACCGGGCGGCTTTTATGTTGGCGCATTCAGTTCCGGAGCCGGCGGAGTACAACGGCGGGTGCGGCAGTTCAAGGCTCTTCAGGAACAAGAATTACGAAATACGCTCTGCTGTCGCCTGGTACAGGCCAAGGTTGAGAATCAGTTACGCTATCTTCTCCGGGTAACACGGGACAAAACAAAAAAACTGCGCAATCAGGAAGTGCTGGATGGGTTGGATTCTCTCCGTTCTATAGTTAAAAAATTATCCCGCATATCCAAACAATGGGCTGGAAACCCTGACCATTCTGTTGAACAGGTTGACGTGTTGCGTGGTTTTGAAGGAAAGGGTGGAGAGATATACTTTCATCTGTTGCCAAGTATTCTACGTCTCGAAAAGGATGATTTTCTCCATTTTTCCGCTCTACTTTCATTTGGCTATGCCCTGCTCTATCGGGACTGTATGAACAGTTTACTCGCAGTTGGACTTGACCCTCTGCCTTTGGATTTATGCACACTCCAAGGTCTGCGGCTTACCCCCTGGCACTGGATTTAATGGATCTGTTACGGTTGATCCTACGCTCGAACTATTGAACTTGAAACTCGGCTCCTGGAAAAAGAATGGACAGGCTCGTCTGGATTATTCGCTGCCATGAGGTTACGTTAATGGGGGCGGGCAAGAACTGGTATCTGGCCTGCTATGATATTCGTGATCCCAAACGCTGGCGTAAGGTTTATAAAAAGTTGAAAGGCAGGGGTAATAAGGTTCAACTGTCCATTTTTTTGGTTAACCTCAGTAAAACACAGATGGAGTCACTCCGTTGGGAGATCGAAAAAATTCTTGCAGATGAGGATGACCTGCTGATAATCAGACTTTGCCGGGGCTGTGCGCACCGGGTAATTGACAGTCGAACATAAAACGACAGGGTCACCCCTTTACCTAAATTTGATATTCTGTAAAATTTACCCTGTCCGTTCATTCAAGTACCACACGGATGATCCCTGAAAACTATTTTCTTGCCTGCTTTTTAGCTGGGATTGTTGATAAAATCAGAAAAATGGTAAGAGAACAGGTGCTTGATGTTGTTTTATCGTAGAATTTGATTATTCTTCATCTGTATTACAAGCATTCTTGAATCAACACCCTGAAGTACCCACCCACAGCGGTCTCGTGGCTGTGTGGTGAACATATCTTTGATGCCGCAAGGCGTTGAGCACAGATTAATTTGTCCATCAAGCAAAGATTGGCATCTTTCATTTTATGGACACTTTCACCATGCCAATATTGCTAATCCATGTTCCCCACAGGCGTGGGGATGAACCGTAACCATCCATTTCAGCTCAAGTTTCGGCGAAAAAAAAACTTACCGCTAAAATATACATTTATAAACAGAGCCGGACAAGCTATAGTCTGTTTTTTGCAAAAGAGAGAAAACAGTGTTGTTGAATATACTATACAACAGCAACCCTCTGCAACCGCAACCGGAAAATGAAGACTGCTATGTCTGCTGAATCCCATTTAATGTTGCCTGAATGTAAGATCCGTACCAGAGCCTGGGAATGATGATGTTCTCACAGGTAATCGGCCAGGAAAAACCCCTCACCCTCCTCCGCCGAGCCTTGACCGGCAACCGGCTGGCGCACGGCTATCTCTATGTCGGCCCGGAAGGAGTGGGTAAGCGGCTTACTGCGAACGCAACAGCGGCCTGGCTCTTCTGTGAGTCGAACGATGAAGAACGTCCCTGCGGTCATTGCCCCGGCTGTGTTAAATTTGCTTCAGGCAATCACCCGGATTTTCTTTGCATCAAGCCCCAGGGCGCAACCATCAAGATTGATCAGATCCGGGAGCTGAAAAAGAGCCTTGGCTTTCCTCCTTTCGGGGACACCAGGCGGGTAGTCATTATTGAAGAGATGCAGACCATGGGACGTGAGGCGGCTAACAGCCTCCTCAAAGTCCTGGAAGAGCCTCCCCCGGACAACCTGCTGCTGTTGACCGCCTCCGATGATCAGCCCCTGCTGCCCACCATCACCTCCCGCTGTCAACTGATCCCTTTTGCCCCCCTGTCCCTGGATGATGCTGCCGAGGTCATCAGGAAAATTGCTCCTGAAACCAGCCCTGAACAGGCTCGTACTCTGGCATCTCTTACCAACGGTTGTCCGGGGCGGGCAAAGTCTCTGCATAGTGATGAAGTGCTGACACTGTACAACGACTGTCTGCAATCCATACAGGCGGTTCAGGGTCTGAGTATGGCAGAATCCGTGGAACAATCCCTGGCACTGGCTGCTCGGGCCGCAGAACTAAAGGATGGACTGGATACCCTCTTTGATCTGCTGGCAATCAATTTTAAGGATAGTATGGTTGCTCAACTCTGTGCGGCAGGTGAAGAAGTGGTACTCATAAGAGAAGACTGGAATTTAGGACAGCTTTCTGCTAAGGTGGATGCTATTGATGCTGCCCGCCGGGAGCTTGCGAGAAACTGCAACCGTGTCCTGGTCTGTGAGGTGTTGTTGCTGGATTTGTTTGCATAGAGAGTTTCCCAGAGAGGATAGATGGAAGAAAATCATTATTACCGGCTCCGTTTCCGTAAAGAGGGACAGGAGTTTACTGCGCGTGCCAAAGAGCCTGCGTTGCATAGCGGCGATATCGTCATGGTCGAGACCGACCATTTCCCTGAGCCGGCTCTTATTGCCGGTTTGGCAGCAGGCGTGACAGTGGAGGGTATGGAGCGGGGCTTTTCCTGGGATATCCTCAGACCTGCCAACCAGGAAGAAAAGGGCAAGTTTGCGCGACTGCCGGTGCTGGAAAAGGAGGCAGCCGGTTTTTGTCAGCAGCAGATAAATTTTCTCAAGCTGCCCATGAAGCTGGTTCGGGTGGAACGGTACTTTAACGGTTCCAAGATTATCTTTTATTTTACCGCAGACAGCCGGGTCGATTTCCGGGAGCTGGTCAAAAAATTGGTGCAGGAGTTCCGCACCAGAGTGGAGATGCGCCAGATAGGCGTTCGTCACGAAACCCAGATGACCGGCGGCATCGGTGCCTGCGGTCGTGAACTGTGCTGTACCTCCTATCTGCAGAAATTCGAGTCAGTCTCCATCAAGATGGCCAAGACCCAGGATCTGCCCCTGAATCCGGCAAAAATTTCCGGGGTCTGTAACCGGTTGCTCTGCTGCCTGACGTATGAATACGAAAGTTACAAGTCTATCAAGCAGGACATGCCCCGTCCGGGCAGTCAGCTCAGGCATGAGGGAGAAGTTTATCGGGTCGCCCGACTTTTCCCCCTGCTGGGAACGGTGCTGGCCGTCAGCAGAGAGGCCGGAGATGTAACCTTGAGTGAAGAAGAGTGGCGGGCCGCAGAACTGGTTAGCAGCGCAAGCCGCAAGCCGGGTAAAGGGAAAAAACCGAAATCAGGAAAATAATAGTCCATGGCAACCTATATAACCACCCCTATTTATTATGTAAATGCAATGCCTCACATCGGGCATGCCTATACCACGCTCATCGCCGATACCTATAGCCGATTTCGCAGGTTATGCAATGATGATGTCCGCTTCCAGACCGGTACGGACGAGCATGGTGAAAAGATTGTCCAGGCTGCGGATAATGAGGGGGTAACTCCCCGTGAATACGTTGACCGTATCTCAGACACCTTCCGCCAGAGCTGGCCGGGGCTGTCCATAGAGCCGGATAACTTCATTCGCACTACCGATTCCGACCATATCAAGGTGGTGCAGGAAATACTGCAAAAGGTGTATGAGCAGGGTGACATCTATTTTTCCGAGTATTCCGGCCATTACTGCAAGGGATGCGAGCGGTTTTTGACTGAAAAAGAGATGGTGGATGGACTCTGTCCCGATCATCAGACCAGCCCGGATGAGATCACAGAGCAGAATTATTTTTTCCGGATGTCAAAGTACCAGGAACCACTCATCAAACATATCAAGGAGAACCCGGAGTATATCACCCCGGAACGGTACCGCAACGAGGTACTCTCCTTTCTCAGCGAGCCGTTGGAAGACCTCTGTATTTCCCGCCCGACTTCCCGCCTGACCTGGGGGATACCGCTGCCCTTTGATGATAAATTTGTCACTTATGTCTGGTTTGATGCCCTGATTAATTATCTGACCGGTCTTGGATATCCAGATGGGCCGGATTTTGACAAGTACTGGTCAGTGGCAGAGCATGTCATAGGCAAGGATATTCTCAAACCCCATGCCATTTACTGGCCCACCATGATCATGGCCATGGGACTGGCTCCGTATCAGCGGCTCCATGTGCATGGTTACTGGAACGTGGACGAGACCAAGATGTCCAAATCCATTGGCAACGTGGTTCGGCCTGGTGAACTGCTGGAGGAGTTCGGGGTTGACACGGTACGCTATTTTCTCTTGCGGGAGATGAGTTTCGGCTTGGACTCTTCCTTTTCATACGAAGCAGTGACGGCTCGTCGCAACTCCGACCTTGCCAATGATTTGGGGAATCTCTTTTCCAGGGTCTTGACCATGATCGGCAAATATGCAGATTTCAAGGTACCGGAGATTGACAAGCCAAGTGTTACTGAGGAAGACCGCTTGCTTGTTGATGCCATGGAGGAGATGATTGCTGAGTACAGCAGGTGTATGAACTCGTTCGAGTTCCATAAGGGGTTGCAGGCGGTGTGGGGAGTGATTGGCATGATGAACCGCTATATTGTCACCAATGCTCCCTGGGAGCTTGCCAAAGAGGAAGATCAGGCTGGTCGGCTGAACACGGTACTCTACTTTCTCGCAGATAGTTTGCGCATTCTTGCGTTGGTCTTAGGGCCAGTCATGCCGGTGGCGGCTGGAAAGATGGCTGCTGCTCTGGGAATGGAAGAACTCATGGATGCCGCAACCCTGCAAGAGGATGGCTGCTGGGGAAAAATGGTTGCCGGTACAGTGATAAATAAAGGGGAACAGCTTTTCCCCCGCCTGGATAAGAAGAAAAAGGGAAAGCAGGAGAAGCAACAGTCCCAAAAGCAGAAAAAGAAGAAGAAAAAAGATGCTCCAGAAGTTGACATGGAGGGACTGATAACCTTTGAACAGTTCGGCAAGGTGGAGCTGCGGGTGGCTGAGATCATTGCAGCCGAGAAGATAAAGAAGGCGGATAAACTGCTCAAGCTCACTCTCAAGGCTCCGGAAGAACGAACCGTGGTGGCTGGCATTGCCAAACATTATACCCCGGAGGAACTGGTGGGTAAAAAGGTGATTATTGTCGCCAACCTGAAACCTGCTAAGTTGATGGGCGTAACCTCCCAGGGTATGGTGCTGGCCGCCAAGGAAAAAGATGGTGAGGGGAATGAACGGCTGGTGCTTTCTACGGTTTCTGGTGATATTGCTGTTGGTTCCGGGGTGGCGTGATTGTTAGAAGATAGAGGGCAGAAACCAGAGCGGTGAAGCCACAGGGTATAAAAATGTAATTTGACAAATTCTCCATCCTGTACTACAATATGTAATACGGGAGGTGCAATATGATCACATTGAGACTGGACGAAAAACTTGAACAGGATATTAATACTACGGCAAATAACCTTGGCTTGACTAAGTCTGAGTTGATCCGGAGAAGTATTCACGAATATCTCGGCAAGCTTGAACGGCCCGGTGCGTGGGAAACAGGTGAAGATTTATTTGGTAAATATTCGAGTGGACGTGGAAACCTGTCAACAGAGCGAAAGGAGTTGGTAAAAGCAAGAATCAGAGCCAAGAGAAAGTGAAAAAAATCTTAATTGATTCTGGCCCATTAATAGCACTGTTTGACGCATCAGATAAATATCACTCAGAAGCTGTAAAGTTTATAAAATCTAATAACTATCCACTGGTGACAACCCTTGCGTCAGTGACAGAAACGCTCCATTTGCTGGATTTTAACAGAAATGCCCAGATTGATTTTATAGAATGGGTTCACAGGGGAGCTGTTGAAATCGTAAGTATTGATAATCGTGATTTTGGAAGACTCAAAGAGTTAACTGACAAGTACCGTGATTTGCCAATGGATTTTGCCGATTCGTGCCTGGTATATCTGGCTGAAAAACTGAATCTCAACACCATTGCCACCATTGACCGTGACTTTATGATCTATCGCATCAAAGGAAGAAGAAAATTTAAAATCATTCTTTCTTAAATTAAAATCTAATTGTGACGTATATAAAAAACACAATATTTCAATAATATAAACGTATAAGGTATTATGACCTCATTTTTTCTTTTTAAGATTGTAGGATTGCTTAATGCTCTCCTGCAACTCTATATTTTTATTGTCATTGGACGAGCTGTTATCTCCTGGGTCAATGCTGACCCTTATAATCCCGTTGTCCGCTTCCTTGTCCAGGTCACGGATCCTCCACTGGAGCGCATTCGCCGTTATATCCCTTCTATGGGTGGGCTGGATTTAAGCCCTATGGTATTGATCTTTGCTGTTATGATGCTGCAATGGGTATTGGAGTATATTCGTCTTGTCTTGAGCTGAACGTATTGTAACTACAGGGAAATGCAAATTCTTTATATTGGGGTTTGTGTAGCGCAATAGTAATATTCGGCATCCTTCATATATGTGTAAAAGTAGTCGAAGTCTCCGCTTATTTGACACTTTTGAGGTTGCAGCCACTTTCCTGGTGCATAAAATGCACCCTACACAAACGCCGTGCATTCTGCGAGGTAGGGTGCGTTTTACGCACCAGAAGCGATTTGACTTAATGGAAAAAGTGTCAACTGATATATGAAGGATGCCTAATATTCAATGCCTTGTCTTTCTGTTCAAGCCGATGGAAATATCCTGCTAACGCTCCATGTCCAGCCCCGAGCCAGCCGTAACGAGGTGGCCGGGCTGCATGGAGAGGCTCTTAAACTTCGTCTTACCACCCCGCCTGTGGACGGCAGGGCAAATAAGGCGGTGATAGCCTTTCTCGCAAAAAAACTGCATATCCCAAAATCTGCTGTCACCATCAGGAGCGGTCATAAAAATCGTTCCAAGACAGTGGTTCTCACCGGTTTGGACGAACACCAGGTGCGGGTTCGTCTCAACTTGAATTAGCCGATGCCTGTTTTTTTTTTCAGTTCCTTGTCCTCAACATTTCTTTGTGATACAAGAGAGTAAATACACATATACAACCAGTGAAAAACTGGACATAAAAAAACTAATGAAACATTTGCTGCGACTGGATATGATTCCTGAGTTTTGCTTATCTGGTGTCTGTCCGCTGGCTTCTGTTTTCTGATAAGGAGGAGTAACATCATGAGCAGTCAGCTCAAGTCCATTGACCAGGTTTTTTCCGAGACATGGGGTTTATTTAAGCAGAGGGCTATACCCATCCTGCTGGTGCTATTGTTAACGACCGTTGTAGTAATACTTGTTTTCCTGGCCTGTGCCGCAGTGATGTTTTTTGCAGTGGGCGGCATGGATCTAATCAACAGCAAACCACAGGGGGTGGATGATCTGCTGCAGGCTCTGCCTTTTGGCCCGGTTGTCATGGTGGGAGTCGGCTCTGCCCTTTTTCTCTTTATGATTATCTTCGGGCTGTGGAGCCAGGCCGCAACCTTCGTAGTTACCGTTGACGAATCCCACGGGGTCAAGTCGGCTCTGGGAGCAGGCTGGAAATATGTCTTCCCCATGCTCTGGGTCGGCAGCCTCTATGCGGGGATTATCATGATGGGATTCCTGTTTTTTATTGTTCCAAGTGTGTTTCTTGGACTGGCTTGCTGTTTCTGCTACTATATAATGATTGCCGAGGAACGTTCCGGCATTGATGCGGTAGTGGTCAGTTACCTCTACATGCGCGGTCACTGGTGGAATGTCTTTTTTAAATTCCTCCTGGTCTGGATGGTTTCTATCCTGCTGGGTTTGATCCCCATCCTCGGCCAGATTCTCTCCTTGCTCTTTACTCCTTTTTTGATGCTCTTTATGGTGGTCGTCTATCGCGACCTGAAAGAAGTCGCCGGAGAGGTTGATCCCGCTTCCAGCAAGAGGGGGCTGTGGTTGCTCATGGCCCTGGCCGGAATGCTGTTCCCTCTGTTTGGTCTTCTGGGTGCTGTGGTTACCATTGGCCCGAAATTTCCCCAAGTGCTTGAGCAGATGCAAAACCAGCAGATGCAGCAGGTTCCAGGCACTGATGAGGTACCCCAGGTACCGATTCCAACCCTGGAAGAAGCAGCACCGGTTGAGGAAACATCTGCCCCGGAAGTGGAGACTGTCACCTCGGTGGATGGCTTTATTGTCTGGCGGGATCATGATAATGATGCTGGTAATCCCCTCCTGGAGGTCAAAGAGGTGACTGCCCGGGGAATGACGGATCTGCTCCAGCTTACTGTCACCCTGGCCAATCCTCTGGAAGATTACTTCTCAGCCGCAGTATCTCTGTCCTTTGACCCGGTGATTAAGTTTTATATGGATACGGATACAGATACCGCAACCGGATCCGCTCCCTTTGGCGGCCAGAGTCGGAGTGGCTATGATCTGGAGGTCAATGTTGTTCTTGTGGCCACCGGTACCGGGGACGGCTATGTTCAGGTGAGCCTGACCCAGCTACTTGAAGACGGGAAGCAGTCCATGGGCAGCCTGGATGATGCAGCGGTCTCTATTTCAGGCAAGACCGTAAAGATTCGTCTGCCCTATCCGCTTATCAAGGTGGAGGACAGGGATGTGGTCAGGGTTTGTTACCGGGAGGCTGGACAGAAACTGGAAGGCGCAGTGTCTAAGGATCAGACCGTTCCCCTGCACCATGGCGCAGCAGAAAGCGAGTCGATCAAGGGAGGGTTATAACCTCATGGACAGGATCATTCTTGCCAACTGGAAGGCGGAAATTGACAGCGCAGGAGCGGATAGATGGTTTCAGGATTTCAGCAGCCGGTACCGGCAGCAGGAAGATGTGCAGATCATTGTGGCGGTACCCTTCCTCTTTATGGAGCGGGTTGCGGAGAAGTTTGCAGCCCTGGAGCGGGTAGCAGTGGCAGCACAGGGAGTTTCTCCATTTCCTCCTGGCAGTTATACCGGGGCAACCCCTGCTGCCTGGCTGACAGATTTTTATGATTATGTCCTAATCGGACACCGGGAACGGCGGCGTTATTTCCACGAAGACAGCCGTGCTATTGGTAGCCAGATACGGGAAACTGTTGATGCCGGATTACGTCCCATCCTCTGTGTGAACGAGGCAACCCGGCATAACGATCTGGCCGCAGTGGACAGTACAGACCTGGACAGGCTATGGCTGGCCTATACTCCAGAGAGTGCATCTTTTGGCACGGATCAGGAAACAGCGGCCATGCATCAGGGGATAACCGAGACTGCGGCCTCATTGCACGCCGCTTCCGGTGGTCGTCCAGTGTTGTATGGGGGCGGGGTTACAGCCGGGAATTGTGCTGGATTGTTGCAGATAGACGGGATAAGCGGGGTTATGGCAGGGCGGAGTTGTTTAGATGGTACCGGCTTTGCTGAATTGGTTGCTGCTGTTTAAATGGTGCGCACAGCGCACCCTACGCTTCTGTTTCCATGATGTTTTCCACGATTTTTTACTCGTTTACTCGTTCCCACGCGCTGCGTGGGAATGCCCATCGGCGCGCTGCGCCATAAAAGACGCAGTGCGTCCTTAACCGTTCCCACGCAGCGCGTGGGAACGAGAGTGAAGCTGGAGTTCGAAGTCTGCGCTTATCTGGGAACAAGAAAAGCAACCCGCCCGCAGGGTGCTAAGTTCTCTGTGGAGAGTTGAATCCGTCACTCTCTCAGCTTAATATACAGATCCCCCTCCCGCACCCGAATCTCCTCAACCCCGTCACCAAACCCCTTCCAGAACCCACTGTCCCCGGAAAATTCACGCACCAGATCAATATTCTTCAGACCGCCCAGCCAGGCGTTGGGGATAGGAACGCCCATCAGGGAAATACCCTTTAAAATTACCACAGGCGCATTGTCCCGATAGGCAATTTCCACTCCTGCCCTGGAGCGAATGGTCTTGCCTCCCAGGAATGGAAAGTCCTCGTTGACATAGAGGAGCAGGTGGAGGCTCACCAGGTCATCAGAGAAATCCAGGGCCATTTTCTGGGCAAGGTCGGTGTTTTTTGCCAGTAACCCGTTGATCTCACGCTCGGTAAAGGTTATTTCCCGACTCGCCGCTTTCTCAGGCCATTGTTTCGGTTGCAGGTTCCCCTCTGTATCAAAATCCTTTCCAGTTTCCGTAGTGGGCTCGGGTGCAGAGACCTCCCGGTCAGGGGCAGGCAGTTCGGAAAAGGAACCCATCAGTTCCAGCTTCTCCTCCAACTGCTGCTCTTCCTGCTGATCCAGGGTTACCGGGGTAAAGGGCTGCGGGAAAAACCAGTACTTGACCGCAAAGACCGTCCCTCCGGCAGTGAGCAGCATGACTGCCATGACGATGAAAAAGACCTGGATACCGGAGAACCCCTTTTTTTGTACAGGCTGCTGGCTCATGAGCCACTCCTTATTTGTGTCCGCTGACAGTTTAATCTTTTAATCGTTTTGTATGACATCCACTATCTCTACTTCACAGTGCAGTTCTTTACCGGCCAGGGGATGATTAAAATCCACGATCACCGTGTCTTCCTTCACTTCAATGACCCGTCCTTCGATCTGCTGGTTTTCTGGACCCTGGGCCTCCAGTACTGCGCCTTCCTCTAATCCATCCGGGGGCAGGTCGGTTTTAGGGACTTCCACCAGGGCCTCCGGGTCAGAGGCACCAAAGGCATCTTCGGGAGAAACCTCAATGGTCAGGGTCTCGCTGATCTCCATACCGAGCAGTGCATTTTCAATACCGTTGATAATCTCTCCCTGCCCCTGGGTAAAGGAAAGGGGATCAGTGTCTTTTGTGCTGTCGATGAGTGTCCCATCTTTCAGGGACATGGAGTATTCAATTGAAACCGTATCACCTTTTTGTATTGCCATTGTTTTATTTAGTTGAGTTCGTATGGTTTATAGGTTTTTGCCTGTCTCTTCTTCTTTTTTCTCTTCAAGCGTATCCTCCTCATCACTCTCTATTCCGGCGGTAGCAGTCATTAAACCCACTTCAGGCAGGTACTCCTGGAAGGCATCGCCATAGATTTCCCAGATAGTGATGAACAGGGCCGCAATAATGGGGCCGATAATAATCCCCAGGATACCAAAGAGGGTGATGCCGCCCAGGGTGCCGAAAAGGACAAAGAGATCGTGCATCTCGGTGTCCTTGCCCACCAGCCGGGGTCGGAGAATATTGTCCAGGTTACCTGCAATACCGCCGCAGATCACTGCCAGGATAACAGCCCCGCTGTAATCGCCGCCCACTGTGAGAATCAGCAGGGCTGGAATCCAGACAATGGCAGTGCCGAATGCCGGAATGATCGACATCACCGCCATGACCGTCCCCCAGAATACCGCACCCTGAATCCCGGCCAGGAGAAAGGCAAATCCGCAGAGCCCTCCCTGCAGGATACCGATAATCATGGTCGATTTTAAGGTGGCTCCTGCAACCGAGGTAAAGCGGTTAAGCAGCCGTTGCTCGTCTGCGTCGGCCAGGGGTAGATAATAGAGGATCTTTGCCAGCAGGGCATCCCCCATGGTGAGAAAATAAAACATCACATAGAGCATGATTACCATGCTGAACAGCCCGCTGATGGTACCCTTAGTGAGAGAAGTGAGGGAGTTGATCAGGAGATTAG
>DAOVTM010000356.1 GCA_030633145.1 Desulfobulbaceae bacterium | reverse complement strand
GATTTGGCAATGTACCATTCCACCGTGAAGAATATACTGCCGCACAAATAACCGCCTATTTCAATCTCGATCTCGGTCAAATCCGCGGCTACGGGCTTGATACGGAAGCAGAAAAAATGCTTACCCTGCTGGCTCTCTATAAGATACGGACTTTGCTTGACGGGAATCTGCGACTGCGCACTGCCTGTGACTTAAAGGTAGCCGTTGATGTCATAAAGGCTGAAACACCGGTTGATTTTGTATTGCCGACAGAGGACGTGCTTGCGGATGATCTGCGTACTGCCATTGCCGCCTGTACTGACCGGATGGAATTAACAACCGTTACTTACAAAAAATAGGAATAGATATGCCCACAATTTCCTTTCGTTTTCCCGCAGGGCGTTATCATGCCACGCCCTGGGGCAGCCACGTCAATGAAGGTGCTGTTGAGTGGCCTCCATCCCCCTGGCGGTTATTGCGCCTGCTTATTGCCACCGGCTTTACAAAATTGCAATGGCCGGAATCTGTACCGGCAGATGCTCAAGCACTTGTCGAAACCCTGGCAACGGTTCAGCCCTGTTACCGCTTACCAGCTGTCAGCGGTGGACACAGCCGCCATTATATGCCTATACGAAAAGGCAAATCGGAAACCAAAGCAAAAATTTTCGATACCTTTTACCGCCTTGATCCCAATGCCGAACTCCTGGTGCATTATCCGATTACACTGGATGCGGCGAAAACAGAACTTCTGTCCCTGCTGCTGCAACACCTGAGCTATCTTGGCCGTGCCGAAAGCTGGGTTGAAGCAGAACTCCTGCAAACCGATGCTGAAACGGATGACAACTGGTGTTATCCGAATCAAAGTCCTCCTCCGGGAGGAGATCAGGTCTCACTTATTGCATCCATGACCGCAGGCGATTATCTCGTCTGGAGAAGTCAAAGCGTTCAGCAGAGCATGGCAAGAAAACAGGCCGAACTTGACAAAAAACTCTCTAAAGCACAACGAAGTAACGTGGAAAAGGTCTATCCTGTCGATCTTGTCGATTGTTTATGTACTGACACAGGGGTACTGCACACGCAGGGTTGGAGCCAGCCGCCAGGCAGCCGTCGAGTCCTGTATAGTCGTCCAGCAGCAGGGAGAGTGGAGCAGCGTCCTGTTATCCACCTGGGAACCGGACAACAGCAGCAAAACAAGCCCACCTGTATTTTACTTGCCCTGTCAGGGGATAACATTTCCGGCAGTATGCGTCCTTTGTTCCATCGCTGTCTGCCCCAGGCTGAACTGATACACAGTTCTCTGGCCGGCAGGCTCAAGAGGCAGACATGTCCGGTAATTACTGGAAGAGATTCGCAAACCGGCAGGCCGCTCAAGGGACATCAACATGTCCATTACATTCCCCTTGATCTTGATGGCGATGGCCGTATTGATCATTATCTGCTTTATGCGGCCATGGGGTTTGACCGTGCGGCAAGAGAAGCAGTTTTTTCTCTGCGAGCCACCTATGCCAAAAATATTGCACGGATCGTTGTCAGTTGCTGCGGCACAGGCAGTCTTGACGATGTGCGGACGCAAATACGAGACCGGCAAAACCTGGTTCCCGGTTGTCTTGGCAGGGGAAGGATATGGCAAAGTGCCACGCCATTTATTGCGCCGTTGTATATGAAGAAAAAACACCGGGCCAAATATGCCCCCATAAATCAGGTAAGGCGAAGCCTTGATGAAAGACGATTGTCGCAGCCTGTGGCGATTACAGAGATCAACCTGCCCAAAACAGAATTTCTCCGCTTTGTTCGTAAACGCAGAGAGAGTGGCAAGGCTCCCCCGTCAACCAGACCGTACCGATTCAGGCTTGAGTTTGATAAACCCGTGACCGGGCCGATTACCCTTGGCTATGGCAGTCATTTTGGCCTTGGTCTTTTTACTGTTGCACAGAAAGCAGACGATTAACCATAACCCATAACCAGAGGTTTCCAGATGGAAAAAATCACCTTTGCCCCGGCCCGTATGGTCAACGAGTACGTTTACTGTCCCAGGCTTGCCTATCTTGAATGGGTGCAGGGAGAATGGGAATCATCCTCTGATACGGTTGAGGGGAAACAGGCGCACCGCCGGGTTGACAAAAAGGAAACCCGGCTGCCGCCTTCTGATGAAAATAGTGATGATACGGTTATTCACAGCCGCTCAGTGACCCTGTCTTCAGAACAGCTTGGCGCAATCGCAAAACTTGATCTGGTTGAGGCCGAGGGCAGCCGGGCAACGCCGGTGGACTATAAGCGGGGAAAACGTCCTCATGTCGCAAGAGGGGCTTATGACCCGGAACGGGTGCAGCTCTGCCTGCAGGGGATGCTGCTTGAAGAACATGGTTACTCCTGTACCGGCGGTGTTTTGTACTATGCCGCCAGTAAAGAACGAGTGCAGATAGCATTTGATGTCGAACTTAGAGAACTGACCATTTCTTCAATTCATGGTCTCAGGGATATGGCTGCCAAAGGGGAAATGCCGCCGCCGCTGTCGGACAGTCCCAAATGCCCGCGCTGTTCCCTTGTTGGAATCTGCCTGCCCGACGAGGTGAACTACTTCAATCAGGCCGAGGAAAAACCCCGTCCGCTGTTTGTCGCCAGGGATGAGGCATTACCGGTATATGTCCAGGCGTATCGAGCCAGTGTCCGTAAAAAAGGCGAGGTTATGAACATTTCGGTTGGCGATGAAAAAGTGGTTGAGGCACGGCTGGGCGAGACATCCATGCTCGTCCTTCAGGGCAATGTTTATTTAACCACCCCCTGTATGCACGAGCTTCTTCGTCGCCAGATTCCTGTTTGCTGGCAGAGTTACGGCGGCTGGTTTCTTGGCTATTCGGTTTCCACCGGCCATAATAATGTTGAACTGCGCACAGCCCAATATCAGGCGAGTTTTGATACAGATACATGCCTGCGGCTGGCACGCTGGTTTGTTCAGGGAAAAATACTCAACTGCCGAACCATGCTGCGGCGTAACTGGCGGGGCGATGAAAAACCTGTTGAGCTTCTCTATAACCTGAAACGTGATGCCGATAAAGCTGCAAAAATCTCATCTATGGAGCAGTTGCTCGGTATTGAAGGTGCGGCAGCAGGACGCTATTTTGCAAACTTTCAGCATCTGCTAAAACAGGAAAACGGCAAATTGAACTTCAAGTTCAACAAACGCAACCGAAGACCGCCCGCTGATCCGGTCAATGCCATGCTTTCCTATAGTTATGCCCTGCTGGTCAGGACGTGGACAGTCACCCTTGCCCTGGTCGGTTTTGACCCTTTTCGCGGCTTTTATCACCAGATTCGACATGGCCGGCCTTCATTGGCTCTTGATGTTATGGAGAGTTTTCGCCCTCTTGTTGCCGATTCATGCGTTATTCAGGCTATCAACAACGGCGAGGTTACTGTGGACGGTTTTGTTACCAGTGCCGGAAGCTGTGCTATGAAGGAGAAAACCCGCAAAAAACTTATAGCCGCCTTTGAAAGACGGTTGAGTCAGGAGATCACTCATCCTATTTTTGGTTACCGGGTGTCCTATCGTCGGCTGCTGGAACTTCAGGCACGTCTGCTCTCTCGTTTTTTACTGGGAGATATTGAAAAGTATCCAGAATTTACAACAAGATAAAAGAGAGGTGGCGCAATGCGTGGACGACTGTATATTTTCATTTATGACATTACAGACTCAAAACGATGGCGATCCGTTTACCGGGTCATGAAAGGGCATGGTCTGTGGTTGCAACTCTCTGTCTTTCAGTGTAGATTAAGTAAAAAGAGACATGCGGAACTTATTGGCCGTATCAGAGAAATTATAGATCATAATGAAGATCATGTTGTATCGTTTGATCTGGGGTATCTTGAACAACCAGGTAAAACCGTAGTCAGTCTGGGAAAACCATTTAAACCGGTTAAAAAGCAACCGTTAATTGTTTGATTCTTGCCGTTGGGGCATAGCGAGTTCTCCGGTGGCGGCAAAAACACTGCCAGTCCTCGCAAAAGAATATGTTCCTTGAAAATCAAATAAAATTTGCAAATAGGAAAGAATGAGAGTACAAAATAGTTATGTAATTGTAGGGGTTGACAAGACCTCTCGAAAATCAGCCGTTAATTGCGGTTACCAGGTGCCTGTAAAGCAGGTGTCCTTTCCCCGGCAATTTGCCGGGGCTCCATTGAAGCACCGCTGTTTCCATTAAATCCATTGCAGCAGGTTCAGACCTTTCCCCGGCAATTTGCCGGGGCTCCATTGAAGCGTGAGTGGAAAGTTGTATCAACCATTGAAGTGTGGAACCTTTCCCCGGCAATTTGCCGGGGCTCCATTGAAGCTAGATACAGAGCGCGATAACCGCA
Organism: Desulfobulbaceae bacterium; assembly: GCA_030633145.1. Taxonomy (GTDB): domain Bacteria; phylum Desulfobacterota; class Desulfobulbia; order Desulfobulbales; family Desulfobulbaceae; genus DAOVTM01. The sequence goes on along the minus strand of DAOVTM010000356.1, from coordinate 228 downwards.
CCGCCGCCGGTAGTCCTTTCCCCGGCAATTTGCCGGGGCTCCATTGAAGCGTGCTGGTGTGCTGGATTGATTAGTATGTGTAGCTACCTTTCCCCGGCAATTTGCCGGGGCTCCATTGAAGCGAGGTTTACACCGACGGAACCGCTGCCCTGCTGGAACCTTTCCCCGGCAATTTGCCGGGGCTCCATTGAAGCAGTGCATGGGGGGGGGAGAAGGTTTCCCAGATTT
>DAOVTM010000087.1 GCA_030633145.1 Desulfobulbaceae bacterium | reverse complement strand
CGTTGTTCCACATTCCACCCCCCCCGCAACAATGCTTCTTCATTAAAATGGGTTGCCTGTAGCTGGATACCTATAGGCAGACCGCTTTGAGAAAAACCACAGGGGACGGACATACCTGGAGTTCCAGTAAGGTTAGCAGAAATTGTTAATATATCTGAAAGATATACAGCCAAAGGATCTTCCGCCTTTGCACCGATCTTCCATGCCGGGGTGGGTAGTACCGGAGAAACAATGAGATCACAGTCGTTGAACACCTTGGAAAAATCATCCTTGATTAAGGTGCGCACCTGAGATGCCTTTTTATAATAGGCATCGTAGTAGCCTGCGGACAGGGCATAAGTGCCAATCAGTATCCGCTGTTTGACCTCGTCACCAAACCCATCGGAGCGACTTTCCTTATACATATCAATAAGGCTGTCCGCATCCGTATTACGAACCCCGTACCGCACCCCGTCGTAACGGGCCAGGTTGGAACTGGCCTCCGCCGGGGCAATGAGGTAATAGACCGCAACGCAGTACTCGGTATGGGGCAGGGAAACATCAACTATCTCTGCCCCTGCGTCAGCAAGCATCTCAATACCGTTACGCACGGTTTTTTCCACTTCCGGGTCAAGTCCTTCTGTAAAATATTCCGCTGGCACCCCAACCCGCATCCCCTGCATACCACCGTCCTGCAGGGCAGCTGAATAATCAGGTACCGGTCGGTTGATAGAGGTGGAATCACGGGTATCATATCCGGAAATAACCTCCATCATCAGGCTGGAATCGGCAACATCTCTGGTTAAAGGGCCGACTTGATCCAGGGAGGAGGCAAAGGCCACTAGTCCGTAACGGGACACTCGCCCATACGTCGGTTTTAATCCCACCACAGAACAGAGTGAGGCTGGCTGGCGAATGGATCCACCGGTATCAGATCCAAGGGAGGCCAGGCATTCACAGGCTGCAACCGAGGCAGCAGAACCTCCGCTGGAACCACCTGTTATATAGCCTTGTTTCCACGGGTTTTCTGGAATCTGGTAGGCGCAATTCTCATTGGTTGAACCCATGGCAAACTCATCCATAGCCAATTTGCCCAGAATCACCGCTCCTGCCTCGTTCAATTTTTCAATAGCCGTGGCGTTATAGGGTGGAGTAAATCCCTCCAGGATTTTGGAACCGCAGGTAGTGGGCATGTTGGAGGTACAGAGAACGTCTTTGACAGCCAGGGGCAGACCGCAGAGTGAGCCGCCTGTTCCCTTGCTTAGCTGAATATCAGCCTGTTCTGCCGACTGCATGGCCTGTTCTTTATCCAGGCTCAGGTAGGATTTGATCTTTCCCTCTACCTCATCAATGCGGTTGAGCAAAGATTCTGTGAGTGCGGTGGCGGTTATATCGCCTGATGCCAGTTTTTCTTTTGCCTGGCACAGGGTGAGTTTATATAGATTCATAGTCAACTTGATTAATATTGTTATTTTCTTACGGACTTAATATTCATAAATTACTGGTGCTGCACAAGCCAGCAAGGGTTGGCTTGATGCCGGGATGCACCCTGTTGGATGCACCATGTTATCGGGATGTAAAGACCTCATCTACAGTGCTTGCTGACAACAAACGTAAACCCCATGCTTCCAGCATTTCCGGGCTTGCCTGTTTGCATTTTTCCTGAATACCCTCTGGTAACGGGCCAAAACGGTGTTCCAGTAAACTGGCAAAAAATTCATATTTCCCTTTCACATAGCCCTTCTTCTCGCCTATTATCTCGCCCTTCTTCTCGCCTATTATCTTGCCCTTCTTCTCGCCTATTATCTTGCCCTTCTTTTCTCCTATTTTCTTACCCTTCTTTTCTCCTATTTTCATTCCTTTTTCCTCACCCATCCGTTCCCAGCTTGTCACATATTTCATTTTTTCTTCCTCTTTGAATGTATTGATCTCCACGAACAATTTCTGTTCCATCTTTGCTGGAAGGTGAAGCAACCAGTCGATAAAGGCAAGTAGATTTTCGATATCCTTTCGTTTATGTCCACTTTGCAGAAGGTTTTTTATCAATCTGAATTTCAGTTGTTTTTTCTCAAGATCACCTGTACATTTCTGAGCCTTGAGATGAGTCAAAACCACCACGGCAAAGGGGTTATCTGACTGTTCCAGGGCTTCCATATCTCCTGCATAATCCATCAGTTTGACAATAGGAAAGGTAAATCGGGAGTTGCATCCCAACATACCTCGTTCATAGCTGTCAGGCCGGTACTTTTTCCTGGTATCGCCCAGGATACCCAGGCTTACCACATCACGCTTGAACCAGTCAAAGATACGGTAATTATAAATATACATCCGCTCAGGGAATTTATTATCATATTGATTTTGTGCCTCAATATGAAAGAGGAGCCAGGCTTCACTGCCGCCAGTCAGATAGACTTTGACAAGTTTATCAACGTACCTTCGTTTTTCAACGCTTGACCTGGATATTTTCTGGAATTCATTGTCCAGAAATTCATATCCCTTTGACCAGTCTATTTTTTTATGTATCTCTGGAAAAAGGAGAGCCATACACTGTGCAAAATATACTTCCAGGACGGTTTTCCAGGGACTGTCGTAATCCATTGGTTCTTTTTTAGTCATAGCTTGATGGTGGGCATAGCCCACCCTACTCTCTCTTGCTTGTGACACCGCTCTGCGGTGTCACATTTTATGCGTCAGGCCTCTGTTCCGCTCGTCCCTCCACCCAGATCATCTCAATACCGGTCTCCGGTTCTGTATAATTATAATTTTACGATTCATTTTGTGTCCCGTTTTTAATTCAACAAACCCTTCTATTTATTTTATTATCTTAGGCACCACAAAAGCCTCCTTATTATGAACAGGCCCGTTCTTCAAGGCCGCTTCCCTGGGCAGAGATGGACGTACCTCATCATCACGAAAGGCGTTGTTCACATTTTGGGTATGGGTGGTCACTGCTACCCCGGTTGTGTCCAGTTCATCGAGCTTTGCTACATAGCCAAGGATGGAGTCGAGTTTTTTCGTCATTCGCTCCACCTCATCACTGCTCAGTTCAAGGCGAGCCAGGCGGGCTACATTTTCCACTTCCTGTTTGCTTATTTTCATAATTTTTTTAGCATCCTTCAATTATCATCCCGCCAAAAACACTCAACGTGATATTTAATAATACAATCAAAAATCCCAATAATTCTGAGCTATACCAATGGCCTGATCCAGGGGTGGACACTCCACATCACAATCCGCAAACTGTTTTGCTTTTTCTGACGACAGGTTAACCGGATAACCGATATCCATCTTTCTTCCACACAACTCAGCCAATACTGCCAAAGCCCCATCCCGCATTCCGGTCAAATTATAACCGCCCTCCAGGGTTAAGAGCAGTTTACCGTCACAAACCTCCTCTGCAACCTGCACCATCTTTCTCGTCATCCAGGCAAAACCATCCGAACTCACCTCCATGGCTCCCAGGGGATCTCCGTCATATATATCAAAACCGCAGGAGATCAGGATCAACTCTGGTTTATAGCTGCGGGTAACCGGAACCACCAGTTCATTAAACAATCTGGCAAACTCCATATCACCCTGACCGCCGGGAAAGGGGATATTGATGGTATAACCGTCCCCTCCAGCTTTGCCGGTTTCCAGCAAAGCACCGGTTCCTGGGTAAAAGGGATATTGGTGGCTGGAAAGATACAATACCTTGTCGGTATCATAAAAACTGTGCTGGGTACCGTTGCCGTGGTGCAGATCCCAGTCAATGATCATAATCCGTTGCATACCCAGATTCTGCATGGCCCAGCGAGCCGCAACAGCCACATTATTAAAGAGGCAGAATCCCATGGACTGATCATGCTCAGCGTGATGACCGGGCGGACGAACCAGGCAGAAACCATTGTCGATCTCACCCTCGTCAATTCTTTTGATTCCATCAATAAGTGCGCCAACCGCCAGGCAGGCCGCATCATAAGAATCAGCTGATGTGGCCGTATCAGCATCAAGGTAATCATGCTCCTTGCCCGCTGTATCGGCAACCCGCTTTAACAGAGTGGGCGAATGGTTCAACTTGAGTATATCATGGGATACAGGATCAAACTGCGGATAGATAAAATTATTGCCAATGTTCTCCTGATCCAGTTCATCATAGATAACCCGCAGTCTGTCCGGTGATTCAAGATGCCCGTATCCTGGTTGATGCTCCATGAACAGGTCATGGCGATACACAGCTGTTTTTCTCATTTTATTCTCCCACACTTAGATATTCCCTGTTCCGTTATTACAAAATCCATATACTCATCATGGGCCTGCATGGGTACCCGATCCACCATCTGTAACTGATAGCAAAATCCTATTCGAGTTGCAGTTGGGGTGGTTCGGCTGAGAAAACGGTCATAATAACCGCCCCCATACCCCATCCTTCCACCATCCAAATCAAAAACCGAACCCGGCACAATAACCGTATCAATGGTAGTTGGATCAACAGTTGCACGTGCAACCTGTTGTGATGTTGGCTCAGGAATTCCATAACAACCGGGAGCCAGTTGACTGTCAGGGTCGGTTATCTGCACAGCCAGCAGCCTTGATTCCGCCTGCAGGGTAACAGGGACGGAAACGGTTTTACCTGATTGCAATAATTTATAAACCATTTCCAAGGTTTCAACCTCGCTCCGAAAATGAATATAAGAAAAGATATGTTCAGCGTCTTGTATCAGTCTATGAGCTAAAAGGTACCCGGCTATAGCCGAGCTTTTGTCTCGCCTTTCAGCAGGGGATAACTTATTCCTGGACTGTAAACTAATTTTTCGTAAATCCCGGCTATTCATCTAATTCTCTCTTATCCGTTCATTGAATGAAGTATGAACAAGAACTATATCATTTCATAGAAAAAATAGCCAAAAAAAATCGCAATACCCAAAAAATTGGGTACTGCGATTCATTATACAATCACCGAAGGTACTTACTATTCTGACTTCTAACCTTCTGGTTTCTGACTTCAGGCTTCCGAATATCACATCGGAACAATCAACTTATTAGAGTCCTCATTCCAGGTAACAACCACATACCAGATGCACATGATCAGGCCGATCATAATCAGGGTCGGACCATATCCCATTACATCAGGAAGATAGACATACCTTCCCAGGATTCCAGCATTGGTAGTTCCATCGGCATACCACTCTTTTGCGCCTTCAAAATTACCCGCTTTAAACCATTTGGTCATCAGGGAGTTGGAAACTGCGAAGAAGGGTACCACAATCCACAGCTTGATCTGTCCCTCACCCACACGCCACAAGGTTCCGGAACCACAACCACCAGCCAGCATCGCGCCCAGACCAAAGATAAAACCACCGACAACGCCGCCCCAGCCAAAGGTTCCACGCACATAGTTAATGGGATCCAATACCGATATACCATCTGACGGAAAACGGATATCAGCTCCGAATTTCAATACTGCGCCACCCACTGCAACTATAAAGATAGAGAGGGCAACGGATTTTGCCAGGGTACAGTCACCGGTCATGTGCGGTTCGCGAAAACCCTGCACCATACACCAGCGGCCTCGCTGCATAGCATAACCAAGCCCGGCAGCAAGCATGAGAATTACGGAAAGAGAGGCTATATAGGTATCAACATCATCCATATCATCTACATAATTTGCATAATAATATGCACCGGCAATCAGTCCCACTATTGCCACAGCACCAAGCACACCCTGCACCAGACGCGGAAATTCTACAGTCCAGGAACCACCGCCACCCCAGGTAATATACTCCATTTCCTTATAGAGCAGCCAGAGACCCAACAGCACACCCAGAACCAACCCGATCCACATCGTAAAACCGTTAGCAGCCAGGTTACCAATGGCATTGTACATACCACCTACATTACAGCCGCCTGCAAGAGTAGCTCCAATACCCATCAGGATACCGGCAAGTACAGCCTTGACAATCTCCAGGTAGGGAGGAAAACGGAGGGCAAACTGACCGCCCAGACAAGCCGAAAGAAAGGCACCGCCTATAAATCCAATACCAATAACTGAACCGGAATTAAAGAACACGGATTTGGGAGCATTATTATAAATACCCACCCCATACATAATCCAGTCACCCCAGTTGCGAATAGCTCCCACCGCCCCCCAGGGACGCCACCAGGCCATAATTAGAATACTTAACACCGCAACAATCACACCGGTTATATTGGCATTCCACTCACTTTCACAGAGTACCTTGTATAACCCCTTGATCTTGCCCCAAACACTATCATCACCCATACCTTACCCTCCTTACAATATCACTTGTGACTTCCCAGATAAACAGTGGATCTATATAATACACTGCCGGGGATGTCTTTATTTATCCTTTTGCTTCCTGAACCAACTTTCTGAACCAGCTTCCAGTTCCTTTAAATTTTCTCTTACAACTGCATTCATGAAAAAAAATTATATCATTTATCGGCTTCATTTACTGTTTCATAATTTTTTTGTCAAGACTCTTGACCTTGTTTTGCAGAGTTAATCATTATTCAATGATACATTTAATATTAAATATTAGTAAGTTACAAACAATATCAATTTTGAATTGTCATTCATTTTATACCTTGACATAGAACGATATTCGTTTTATCTTCTTTTCTGTTCTTAAAAAATAGCTGGTTCAAACAAAAAAATAAGAGCCGGCAGCAATATTAGCGCTTACGAACAAATACAGATACGTTTTATTAACCCTTTTTTATCTTGATCCGGGCTAAACCGGATAGGAGGAACAAATGAGCGATGTAAAAGTAGCACCTGAAGGATTAGATACCGCAGCTGTACTGGATGCCAAAGGTCTGAGTTGCCCCATGCCTCTCCTTCGCACCAAAAAAGAAATTGGTAAAATCAATGCTGGTGAAATCCTGCAGATTGATGGTACCGATCCCGGTTCCCGTAACGATATTCCTGGTTGGTGCGCCCGCGCCGGTCACGAATACCTCGGAGAGAAAGAAGAATCCGGTTATATCAGCTTTTTCGTAAAAAAAGGTTGATCAAAGAGTTTAATTAAATAAAGCATCAATCTTTACCTGGAGGAAAAACCAATGGCTGGTGATCCGAACAAACTTGCTATTTTTGTAACCTCGCCCCAGAATATGGCCCATGTCGTGGGTATTGCTGAAGCTACAGTAAAGGCGGGTAAGAAACCTATGGTTTTCTTTACCTATAAATCTATTCACCTGACCAAGGATGCCCGTTTCAAGGCCCTGGCCGAGTTATGTGGTGAAGACGATCTTGCTATCTGTGCAGACAGTTATACCTGTGAAGGATATGATTCAGCAGCTGACATTCCTGCTGGACTGACAGGCAAACAGATGAGAACCCAGGCATTCCACGGCGCGCTGCTGGACGAATGCGGTAAGTACATCGTTTTATAAGGAGCTTACAGAAATGGAATCTTTAAAAGTATATATTTTAATCGCCAATCGTATGTATAACGATGGCATTCGTTCTGCCCTTGGACTTGCTGTGGAAAACCATTACGGTTACCCGGTAATTTTCAATGGTGAGTTTCCGCAGTTCTCTAATTACATGAAAGAGAATATCGGCTGGATCATGGACATGGAAGGTCAGGTATATAGCTGTGGTGCTGACGCTCCTGAAGAGTCTTATGATGCAGAGCTTGAGGAAAACCTCATTGCTCCCATCGATCTTAAAGAGCTTGGTGAGGCCATGCGCGAAGCAGACTTCATCATCCCCTATGGCCTGTCAAAGCAGACCAATGAGCCCCCGCCAGCCTGCGCGGAATAAGGAGAAACTACAATGAAAATATTACAGGTATATCGTTCAGAACCCAACGATGACGTTAAGACACTGGTTGAGATCCTCAACCGTGACCGTGATGCTGACTCGTTTGACCTTAATGTTGACAGCCCCGATTATGACGCTCTTGTTGGCAAGGTTTTTGACGCTGATCAGACTGTTTGCTGGTGGTAAAGTCAATTTGATTTTTATAGTCTGAGTTCTATTGAGGCTATAGTAGTTAGAAGCCCCTGATCCTTACGGAACAGGGGCTTTTTTTTACTTAAATATTCATAATTTCAACAACCCTGTCATGAAACCAGGGTCTGAATTGTCGTATCTTTGTATTCTCCCTATCTGGATGCACCCGATTGGTCAACAGCACCACAACCATCTCACTGTGCGGATCTATCCAAAAGGATGTTCCACTATATCCAAGATGACCAACACTATCTGGAGATAAATACTGCCCCCCACTGGATCCATGCCTTGCGGGAGTATCAAAACCCAGGCACCAGGTTTGATCACTGTACCTGCGCTCTAATCCACGCTTCAACATTCCTGTCCAGGCTAAAGGTTTACTGTCCTTATGCTCTCTGCCATGCCACTGATCAAGAATTGCATCACAAAGAGTAACTACACCCTCTACGGTGCCAAACAGACCAGCATGTCCTGACACTCCGTTCATAAGCCAGCAATGTTCATCATGAACCTCGGATCGTATTATTTTTTTCCGCCATGGACACGCTTCAGTGGCAGCAAATCTATTTTTATATCTGTTTTCTCCCAGTATGGGATTAAAAAAAACAGCCTCCTCCAAAGCAAGAGGGGTAGAAACCATTTCCTGAAAACAGGTCATCAAATCCCTGCCTGTTACCCTTTCTATAATATATCCCAGCAGGATAAATCCTAAATCACTATAGAAACACCCGGTTCCCGATTTGTATTTCAATGGAGAATCAAGGATAAATTTTATTAAAATTTCTCTGTTATTCTTACTTATAGTATCATAATCAGGGGACTGAAACTGTTTGAAAAAAGGAATATAATCGGCTAAACCAGATGAATGTGACAGCATACATGCAATGGTAATAGACTGTTTATCAGAGGGTAGTTCTTTCTCAAAAAAACACTGTAGTTTATCATCAAGTGACAATTTTCCCTCTTCGATAAGACTGTAAAGTATCAGGGTGGTGCAAAGGGGTTTTGACAAAGAAGCAAGGTCAAAAAGAGTTATTTTACTTACAGTTTCAACAATATATCGACTATCCTTTATACCTGCTACTGCGCTCCAGGAGCAACGATCATTTCCCATACCCTGGGAAACAGCGGTTGCACCACCTGGAAACACTCCATCTTTAACTCCCTTTTCCAACAGGTTTAGCAAGGTGCTATCTGTCATCTTCTTTATATTTATCATTATTTTTTGTTCTAAAAACAGTGAATGAATGGTTTGATAGTTCTCTCATTATCGAGTAAATATACATGGAAAACAAAATTAATGCAAAGTTGATAACCCTGTTGAAAAGCTGTTAAGAACAATCTTGATAACTTGTTTAAAAATATGAAAACAGAGTTACCAACATTATATTACTTTTCTTTACAAAATTTTATAAAGAAGATAAAACTATAAAAATCAATTTTTTATCTATCTTTTTAACAAACTAACAGAGCCAACAATAATAATAAGTTTTTAACTATAAAGGAGTACTTACTATGGGGTTCCATTTTAATATCGCACGCGAAGACCTTTTGAGAGCTATCACGGCGCAGCAAAATATAACCAATAAAGGCGGCTTAATTGCTATTCTCTCTAATGTCTTTTTAGAGGTTGAAAATAACAACATTATATTTACGGGAACAGATTTGGATATTGGTCTCAGACAGACTATTCCCGCTGAGGTCTTTGAAACCGGTAACCTTACCCTTCCCTCGAAAAAACTCTTTGAACTGGCACGTGAATCCAGTTCCGATATTGTCAACTTTAAAGAAAATGAAAAATTCTGGGTTGATATTACTGCTGGTTCATCCAGCTATAAATTAGCAGGTACAGTGAGTGACGAGTTCCCTGAATTTCCCAATTATGATATGGATTCACTGGTCAACGTGGAAGGGGATATAATGGGTGATATGATTGATAAGACGGTTTATTCAATTGCCCAGGACAAAGAAAATAAATTTACCCTGGAAGCGGCTTTGTTCCAGAAGATTGAAGAAAACGGTAAAAAAATCCTCCGTATGATCTCCTCTGATGGACACCGGCTCTCCATTATGAGCAAGGAGACTGAATCAGCAGGGGAAATGGTTATTAAACCACTCACCCTTATTCCCCGTCGCGGTATCATCCAGATGCGGAAGTTTATAGATGAACTGGATACCTTTCAGATGACTATTGAGAAAAAACAGGCAGTGTTGAAAAGTGAAGATTCACTCCTGATTATCCGTCTCATGGAGGGGGATTTCCCTGATTATGAGAATATTCTCAAGGCAGTTTCCATGGATAATAAGCTTTTGATTAAGAAAAACAGCTTTCTGGAATCCTTAAAACGTATCAACCTGTTTACTGATGAAGATTTTCATACCATCAAGTTTGAAATTATTACAGATAAACTCATTCTTACTTCTCAAAATGCGGATTTCGGCTCGGCACGGGATGAAATTGAGATTGAGTATTCAGGTGATGATATGACCATGGGTTTTAACTGCCGCTTCTTTATTGAGACATTACAGATCATGGAAGGGGATGTTATTGAGGCATCTATAAGTTCTGAAAACAGTCCCTGTCTGATAACCTCGGAAGAGGATGATGGTTTTTTGAGTATTATTATGCCTATGAAACTGTGAAGGGCTATCCTGCTTCAATGAAGGATGGCCCATATTTCATTGAAGCAGGAGCATCAACCAGGTAAGTACAATTTTTTTCCTGAACCGGACAGTGGAAGGGAACAGAGTATTCTTGGTCCAGTTATCCTCTATTACCTCAATGAGATCGCTGTTGCTAACTTCAACAAAATTATCAGGGTCAGACCCCAGAAGAAAGTGAAAATCACTGTCATCCTCAGAAAATGAGGCTGGATGAAAATTCCAGAGAGCATGATTCCAGCCATGCTGCTCAAAAATATTCATGCTATCGCGCTGATAGAGATCAGCTCCAGGCGCATAACGCATAACTCCGTATTCATTGACAGCCAGGGGATGATCTTGTCTGTCTGCCTGTCCCAGATAGGTAACTAACCAGTCATTATCCACCCATTCTGCCTGACCATCGTAATCTGCGTCAATATTACCAGGATAGGTCAGGTTAGAATCTTGGTGGGTATAGTAATATGGTTCGTATTGATGGAATGGGAGTATGGTTTTGGAATCTGTAACAGAATCAATGTACTCTAACCATTCTATGGAGCTG
>DAOVTM010000035.1 GCA_030633145.1 Desulfobulbaceae bacterium | reverse complement strand
CGGAAAAATCGTTACTATTTTTGTTAATTTTCCTCTCTTAGGCTGCCAGAGTGGAAACTATGAATATTACGGTATAGGTGAATTGCATCCAAGGCATGAATATTATGTTGCGAGTTTTTTTTCACATAAATGTAATTAACAACATAACATGTTGATTATATTATGGAAAACGCTCAATTTCCCACGTATCCTGTTTTTGTCGTAAATTCAGCAAGATAGAAAAACTCGCAACATAAAGCTCAATACTTATCCTATAAGTATCCAGATGTTAAACTGAAATATGGAGGACACAGCGAAAAAGGTTGGGATATAGAGGTAAGTCTTCCACAAGCAAACTATCGTGTACAGTAACCGTTCACCGGGATATTTTTTCATCACTATTCTCTTGGGGGAAGAGGCGTTACGTTGCACGCCCATGTCAGTGGTTTATTGTTCCTGTTGCACATTTGTTGGCAGGTTATTTGTAGCTGTAAGTATTGTTAACAGATAGCTCATCCCATCAGGAGGTATTGCGGCTGTTGCTCAGTGAAGAGTTGAGCTATCGAAGAGAACGCTCCATTGAATATCAACTCCGCATGGCTAAAATCCCATGGACATGGTCCCTTAATACCTTTCCATTCGAACAACAACCTGCTGTTGACCGAACCAGGATAATGACCTTGGCTGGACTTGATTTTATGCAGCGTGGAGAGAACATAATCTTTACCGGTTCTACTGGTACTGGAAAAAGCGGACTGGCATCAGGTCTTCTCCGCCAAGCCATTATTGCAGGTTCCAGGGGACGGTTTTATAATGTCCAGGATCTGCTTGATGAACTTTATGCCTCACTTGCGGATCGATCTACGCCAGCACTACTAAGAAAACTGTGTCGATACGACTTGCTGGTACTTGACGAGTTGGGCTATCTTACCCTGACCAGTGAGCAGATGAATAGTTTTTTCAAGCTGATGAAAGAACGGTACGAGACAAGAAAATCAACGATTATTACCACGAATCTTGGCTTTGAACACTGGTATGACATCCTCCGGCCAAAGGATATGGTGGACGCTCTTCTTGATCGCCTCCGCCATCGCTGTTGTATCATACAAATTGATGGTGAATCCCTTCGCACCTCCTCATTTACCGAATAAAAATCTCCTCTAAATCAACATGATACCATTTTGAAATGGTATCATGCTCCATCTCATTGCAGTAAACTTCCACTGTTACATCAAATAGATATAATTATAGTATTTTGCAATGCTTGAGCTGTTGCGTTGTCTTGTCCATTTCCGGTCGCTCAACTTGGTGCCATTTACAGTAGCAACAACTTCTTGCTGTGCAACTGCTGGCTCAATTTTGATTAGTAAAGGTGGCTCAGTTTTCGTTAGCGTTGAAGTGTATCATTCTGCATCGGTTGTGTACTATAGGTTCGGATGTAGTTTTGCATCCATAAAGTTTTAAAACGATGGTTGTCTCGCAACCATGGCTCAGGATATCCACCCAGGAACCAGTAGTCATGCTGTACCTGGAGAGTATCTCGGGGAACTGACAGTGCCTGAAAATCAGGCAACGATGCTCTGTTACTGATAAGTGAAGCTAATTTTGGCAATAGTTTTTGCCTGGTTTCGGCAAAGGTAAAGGGACCCATTTCAATAATAGCGACCCGCCCGGCAAGGCTTTCAGAGATGGAGTTGATAAGATCAGGTGAGCTTGAACCGGTTATGATGAATCTGCCTGGTTTTCCCCTGTCTGCGTCAATAGCCACTCGAAGGCTTGCAAAGAGTTCCGGGAGCAACTGCGCCTCATCAATAGCTATCTGATTGGGATTAAGACGCAAAAACAGGTCTGGATCCCTGGCTATGATGTCAAAATCGCTTGCTTTTTCCATATCGAATAACCGCCAGAGTGCTGCAAGCTATTGCAGCAGGGTTGTTTTGCCGCATTGAAGCACCCCGACCAGTGCCACGCATGGAAAAAAGTTTGTCAGTTCCGCAAGTAATTGTTGATATGATCGCACCATATGTTACATTTTAAAAGAACGCCTTTGAAATTGCAAGGTTTAACAGGGTGAATTGCCACTTTTCGCTCAAAACGTCCTCATCAAGAACAGGGCAGGAACAGTACGAATCAAGATCAAAACATCAAGTAAAAACGAACTATTAGCCACATAAAAGAGGTCATAGGAAATATCCTCATGTATTTCCCTGGTTCGATCTACGCTGATCTGCCATATTCCGGTAATCCCCGGTTTTACCTGTAACCGCTGCCGATGGATATCATTATATTCATTTTCTACTATAAATCTCATCTCCGGCCTGGGTCCAACCAGACTCATATCTCCCAGGAGAACATTTATGAGTTGGGGAAGCTCGTCCAGGCTGCTCCTTCTCAGTAATTTTCCAATATTGGTTAATCGTGCGTCATTCTTTCCGGTGGGGGAGTTCTGCGAATCCGGGACACCATGATGCATAGTCCTGAACTTATATATAAAAAAAGGTTTCCCGTCTTTTCCTATCCGCTCCTGGCGAAACAGGATCGAGCCAGGGGTATCAAATTTTATCATGATAGATATAAATACCATTATCGGCAAGGCAGGCAGCAGCAAAAGAGTAGTGAGCAGGAGATCAAAGCAGCGTTTAGCAAATTGCTGTACCGCCTTGTCAGGTATCTCATCATAAGAGACCAGCGGAATGCCATTAATATTGTGCAGGGTTATCTGTTGTGCCAGTATATTCTGCATATAGGGAACCGAATGTATATGTATTTTCTGCCGACGGCAGATGATTAAGAGCTGCTGTATCTCGTTATCGGTTCCAGAATGGTGCTGCTGATTTAACAGAGGGTTAGAGATAATAATATCATCGACCCTGTTGTGCTGCAGGTATTCCAGGCATTCAGTGCCATCTTTCAACCAGAGAATTTCTTTGTCCGTTGGGTATAATTGCTTAATCTTTTTTGCTCTATCATCGCTATCTTCAATGCAAGAATCAAAAAAACCAACAGGGTGAATACCAAGTTTCGGTGTATGGACAATAGATTGAAACAGAAGCCTTCCCGCAGCCCCGGTTCCGAAGATCAAAACCCTGCGCTTGCCGATACCATGCAGATAGAGGTATTGATACAGCTTAAAAAAGAAAAATCTGGTCGTAATCAGGAAAAAGATAACCAGGCCAAAGGATAGAAATAGGACTATCCTGGAATAAGGTGTCCTGGAAAAAAAAGTAAACAGTATGAGGACTAAAAACAGGGTGAATACGGTTCGTAACACCTGTCTGGTCTCAACCAGATTCATCATGCTGGCCTTGTGATGGTACAGACCGGTATAATAAAAGGTTATGGTGGTTATAATCCCGGCAACTGCTCCTAACTTGCAGTAATAGAAGACCCCCTCTGGCAGGGAATGACGCATGAGAAGGATGTAAAGGCCATAGGCTCCAATTATGGCCGTGAAAACTGATGTAAAGTCGGTTAATATTTCTGCAAGACGAATCAGGCTGTTGGATTTTCCGAGACGCAACAACCAGCTTGGTGCTTCCTGTTTGCGATTGTTACTGTTCATCTCATGCCATTGCTCAGAAGCCGTAGTTTATCGCCCGCAGGGGGAGGACTCCTACAGTACCATTGGTGCGCACAGCGCACCCTACCTTGCTTATATCAAATATCAGGTGAAATGTATAGTAAATATAAAATACATAGCAAATGTAACAAGTTAACCTACATCGCCACCAAAGGTAAATACTCAGGATTCCAACGCATCTTTCTGGTCAACTCGCGTAACCGGGTGGGGTCATTTTGATGCTGGAAGTTAGAAAAAGCGCAGTTCCTGCTCACCCCTTTCGCAAAAGCGGCCTCGCCCACGGCCTGAGCCACCTTCATGCTCACATCGGCAAGCTCTGTTACCGGCGGGAGTAAGGCACCACGAGCCATATCCTCACTGGAGACACAGGAGGAAACCGCCTTGGCAGCGGCAGTAAAAAATTCCGGCAGCACCTCACGAGCCCCGGAAACAAGGGTGCCAAGTCCTACTCCGGGAAATACAAAGACATTATTGGCCTGGCTGACCCGGTAAGAGGTTCCTTCATATAAGACATCAGGGAAAGGGGAACCGGTACCGATCAATGCCTGTCCATGGGTCCAGCTATATAGATCTGAAGGCACTGCCTCGGCATGATCCGTGGGGTTGGAAAGAGGCATGATCACCGGCCGATTCGTATGAGCCAGTACCGCATTGACCACCTCATGGTCAAAGCATCCGGGCTGTCCTGATGTGCCAATCAGCACGGTAATACCAGCCTTTTTAACCACTTGCAACAGCTCCTTATCCTGCTCATCCCGTAGCCACTCCAAATTTTCCGAATCCTGGGCAAAACTTTGTTTATAGGGAAGCAGGTCACGATCCGTGGTGATTAGTCCCTGCGAATCCAGGGTGAAAATTCTGGCATGGGCATCCTCCTCATTCATTCCCTCCTCACAAAGCACGGTCTTAATCTGCTCGGCAATACCCACCCCCCCTGCACCGGCACCATGAATGAGAAAAACCTGATCAGCAAGCTCTTCTCCCTTGATCTTCATGGCAGTAATAATACCAGCTAGAGCAACCGCACCAGTCCCCTGAATATCATCATTAAAAGAGATCAGATCATGCAGATAGGAATCGCGGATGGCAAAGGCATTCTGCTTGGAAAAATCCTCCCACTGGCAGAGGGCATCCGGGAAGACATTGCGAAAGGCCCTGGCAAAACGCTGGATAAAATCAATATACTGATCCCCGGTGATCCGCTTGTGCTGCCAGCCCAGGTACTCGTCATCGTTGAGCAGCTTTTCATTATTGGTACCAACATCCAAGGAAATAGGCAGACAATGCCAGGGGGCAATCCCCGCACCCTGGGTATAGAGCATCAACTTACCCACGCAGATGGCAATGCCACCAGCCCCCTGATCGCCGATCCCGAGAATCCCCTGATTATCGGTAACCACGGCCACCCGGATATCACGCTTCTGGAATCTACGCAATACATCTTCCGCATACTGAATATTGCCCGGAAAAAAATGAAGCCCGTTGGCAGTGCGGAACATGGAGGAGTAATGGGCACAGGCATAGCCCACAGTCGGGGTATATATAATAGACATGTAACGCTGGATATCACTCTTAATCAGAGCATGAGCCAAGGTCACGTTACGGTCAAACAGGGAGCGGATATAGATAAAGCGCTCAATATCATCCTCTTTCTCCTGTACCTTTTTCCGACTGTTAGCTACCTGTCCTTCCAGGCTGCGCACAGTGGGCGGCAGCATGGAGATCAGTCCAAGCCGCTGCCGTTCATTAAAGGTAAAGGCGGTTCCCTTATTGATAAAAGAGTTGCCGTGCAGCTCAAAACCACTGCTATAGACATAGATCTCACGGGTATTGCCGTACTCGTCATGCTTGAAGACTGCGGAATTATCGGACATTTTTTCAGTATTGGTGAATGATAGAGTTTTCAAGCCCTTTGGAAGAGGGCGAAATAAAATAAATGGTATCTGCAACCTGTTGACTGGGAAAAGGAATTTCCATCCCCTCTTCAATACGTGACTCTATAGTTAATGTTAGCACTTCCCTGGCATTAAACAGTGCCTCTCCCAGTGTTTCCCCTTCTGTAACAGCCTCATTAATATCAAGAAACTGCACAAAAAACATGTCACTTTCATCTTTTTCGATTCGTGCCGGATAGGCTGATTTCATGTTAATTTCTCCCCTGTCTGCTGCTCTATTGAATTGATAAGAGCAACTCCAAGATCACGTTTTCCGTAAACCAGTACCATTGTCCTGACATTCTGCTTACCAAGTCGATAGTGACTGCCATTGATACGGATAACGTGCCGCCCACGTTTTTTCAACATTTTGATAACCTGTTTGCCATTCATGTAAATTATGATATATCAAAACGCATGTAACGTCAATGGGTATGAGTGCCTGGGTCTCGTCAGTTACCTGGGACTGCCCTGTTCGTATCCAGCTGTCGAACCGGACTGATAGTGAACAACATCTTTTTGTTCTTCCAGGCAATCTCGGCAAACTTTTGCTCAACAGACAAAAAGGCATCAAATACCACCGGGTCAAAGTGGCTGCCCCGCCCCTCCTTCATGATCTCCATGGTCTCGTTATGACTGAGGGCTCTTTTATATGATCTGGAAGTCATCAATGCGTCATAGACATCAGCAACTGCCATGATCCTGCCAGCCAGGGGGATTTCATCTCCTGATAATCCCCTGGGATACCCGCTGCCGTCATATTTTTCATGATGGCTGCCGACCATTTCTTTGGCACACTGGAGAAAGGGCATGGGTTCTCCCGCCATCTGTTCCAGCTTATCAATCACCCGCTCACCATACAGGGTATGCCTTTTCATTTCGTCAAACTCCTCTTCAGTCAACCTCCCCTTCTTGAGCAGGATGGCATCCGGGATGGCAACCTTACCTATGTCATGGAGGGGCGCAGTTTTATAGAGCAGGGCGATAAATTCCGGTGTCATGGCCTGAAAAAACGACCCCTGCTTGAGAAGCGCATTTGCCAGCAGCTTGACAAAGGTGCTGGTTCGCTGGATATGACCGCCTGTACCAGCATCCCGATGCTCTGCCAGCTCACCCATTGCCAGGATGATAATATCCTTGAGCAGGACGGTCTCCTGGGTTCTGGCTTCAATGGTTTCCTCAAGATTTTTCCTATAACTATGCAGCTCAAGATGATTATTCACCCTGGAACGTAGCTCGGCTCCGTGAAAGGGCTTGGTGATATAGTCCACTCCTCCAAGCTTGAACCCTTTGGCTATGTCTTCCGGTTCAGAGCGAGCCGTGAGAAAAATCACAGGAATGGAATTAAGGGCAACCACCCGACGGATAGCCTTCAGGGTTTCAAACCCGTCCATGCCAGGCATCATAACATCGAGAAGGATAAGCGATGGCGGCCTATTCTTGATCCTGGCCAGGGCTTGCTCACCCGATGTGGCATAGGCAAACTCAAGGTTTAATCCCTTTAAATGGGACAGGGCAATCTGAATATTCTCAGGTACGTCGTCAACAATGAATACCAGGGATTTTTTTTCTAATGTTTTCAAGTGCCTTCCCCTGCAACTTTTTCCAACAGCCCAAGCAACTGCTCGACACCAAGTATATCCGGGGTCACGGCATGTTGCCGCAGTTGTTTCCCCAGATCCTTCAAATGATCATTCCCTGTCTCTTTCCCCTGTTCAAACATCCTGTTGCCAAGTTCAAGAGCGGTGTCAAGACTACCGTTCAACTGTGACTGCCGGAGAAGAGATGCGAGTTCCCCTGTCCATTGATCCAGAATTCCAGAAATATCACTCTCCTGCGAGGTCTTGACACTGGGCAGGGGTGCGGCAACCGTCTTTTTCGGGATAGATATAAACTGATCCACAATCCGCTGCAGCTCCTTGAGATGAAACGGTTTTGCGAGAAAATCATTAAATAAAGGCTGATAATCCTGCTTATCAAGCATCAGGCCGGTCATGACAACCACAGGAATTCCGGCTGTTCGCTCATCCTCCTTCAGCTTCATGGTCACTTCCCGACCATCGGCACCGGCCAGGTTTAGATCCATGAGAATCAACTGCGGCACCCTTGAGTTCGCCAGTTTCAGGCAATCTTCCTCATTCTCGGCCACCAGGATCTCCACTGCGGAAGACTTGGAAAAATAGGCACGGATCAGGTTTGCCATCACCGGCATATCATCAACAACCAGAACAGCAGGCACCTGATCAACCCTGGCTGGTTGCGCACTCGCTTCAGGAGCATTCTCCCCTGCACCGGCAACCTGATTTTTCTCAACCAGCTTGACAGGCAGATAAAAGACAAAGGTAGAGCCTTCCCCTCTCTTGCTCTCCAAATCGATCCCACCACCCATCATCTGGGCAAGCCGGGCGCACAGGGTCAGGCCGAATCGTTTTCCACCATGGCCGCTGCTCTCCCGGGCAGGGTTATCCAGCAGGGTGAAGATGGACTGCTGCTCCTCCACGCTGATTCCCACTCCAGTGTCAGTTACCGTAAACCTCAGCTCGTACTGTTCACCATCCATCCGTCCGCTCACCGAGAGAGACACCTTTCCCCTATGGGTAAATTTAACCGCATTACTGAGCAGGTTAGTTAAAACCTGGCGGCAGTGATTCTCGTCCAGGACATAATATTCGGGCAGGTCAGGTTGAATATCATAGCTGAATACAAGGCTCTTGCTCTGGATCTGCTCGGAAAAGAGCTCAACAACCTGGTCAAGAATCGGCTTGATGCTGGTGGTTGACTTTAAAATACTGACCCGACCCGCTTCCAGTTTAGCCAGCTCCATCACGTCATTGAGGATGGAAAGCAGGGTGGCCCCGTTTTTACGGATGGTCTTGACAAAGCGATGCCCCTGCTCCCCTATGTCCAGATCATCAAGCATTTCCGCGTAGCCGATGATGGCATTCATAGGGGTGCGGATCTCATGGTTCATGTTGGCGAGAAACTCGCTCCTCAAGCGGGTGGCTGCCTTGAGTCTTGCCTGAGCCTTTTGCAGTTCAAGCTCTTGTTCGTATTTTTTTTCCCTGTCTTCGATACTCCCGCTGATATCATGGCCGATACTTGCGATTAGTTCGCTTCCATGATCCTCAACATAAACCAGGGTCTGTTCAACCAGGATAGCATCTCCAGCCTTATTGACCAATTGACCACGGAAGGTACTTGCTCCCATTCCGCCCATAGAGGCAAACTGTTCCTGTAACCCTGTGTAAAAAGGCTCCAGTTCATCCAGGCTCATCCCTTCAACCTCGCTCCTTTCTATGCCCACGGCATTCAAGAATGCCTTGTTGGCCGTCTTGATGGTTCCGTTATCATTAAAGAGAAGACCATACAGGGGCAGGGCATCAAAGACTTTCAGTACCAGACGGATATTTTGCTTCACTGTCTCTCCGGTTTTTTTTATTAAGGCCACACCTGTTCGCAATCAAAGCTAATAATACAGTTATTAACAGTTAGAGAAAAAATAGTTGTTTGAAAATCACCTGTTTTTCGATAAATGCCGTCAATCAACCTGTACTGTTTAAGCTTTTTCTCTTTGGGATATACCAGAATATACGTTTTAACACCTTCCCTCTGGTACAGTTCAAATTTGAGAAGTTCATCTCTTTTGGCCGAAGAAGGCGAAATAACCTCAATGACTAACTCCGGGGTCAGCAAGAGTCTTTCTCCTTCAATATCACAGGCAATCAGTATGTCCGGTCGAACCACTGTATCATCTGCGCACTGCCAGTCAACTTGGTTGAGGACTTCACATTGTGGACAACTTTTTAGCTGACTGTCCAGCATAATTGTTATCCGTTTTGCTATCCGTTGATGGGTGATAGAGGGCGCAGGAGACATTGCATAAGGGGTTCCGTAAATTACCTCCCAATCTCCTTCCCACTGTTCATAATCTCTCACTGTATAATGCTCTGAATAAGCGAGATTCATACCAGGCTCTCATAAAATAAGTGATAATAACATCTGCAAGTAGGGTATAATATTTTTATTTTACCACTTCTTGCCCTTTGACTCAACCAACTATTCATTTTTTTTATTCTGCAGGAACTATTTCCGTACAAGATGGGCAATCTCAGAGACAATATCAGTGATCTCTCTTCCCTTGACTGCAACTTCGATATCCGCAACCCTCCGATACTGTGGCAGCCGTTCCTCAAACAGAGTACGAGCCTGATCCATATCCTGAAGCAAGGGACGCTTCTTGATTTTTTTCTTTGCATTGGGATGAGTCTTGATGGCTTTGAGAATCGCCCCCACCGGTGAATGGAGATAGACAACCGTACCCAGCCGCTGGATATTCTTTACCTTGAAGAACCCGCCACCAGTTGAAACCACGGTACCGGTGACATGGTATTCCAGCCAGCGGGCGGTTTCGTACTCCAGTTGACGAAAGAATGGTTCTCCCTCCTGGGCAAAGATGTCCCGGATTTTTCTGTTGACCCTGGTTTCTATCAGATCATCGGTGTCAACGGTGTAGTTTCCCATCAGTTCAGCCAGTTCCCTGGCGGTTCTTCCCTTACCCACTCCCATGAATCCGATAAGGATTATATTGTCAGCCATGTCTCTGTTCCTCTTTTCCGATTCCAATACCAGGATAATTGTAGCGTATAATGGTTAAAATATCAGTAAATATACTCAAAAACACTAGGCTGGCAATAATTTATCCGCAGATTACGCAGATTCACGCAGATTAAAACCCTACCAGATCCTCCAGCCAACGCTGATAACTGGACGCAACCTGCTGCCAGCTATAGCATTGGGTCAGCTCCTTAGCCTGCGCCTGTGACAACGGCTCAGGATGGTTCAAAAGTTGCCGCAGTCGATTTTTAAAGCTGTGCTTACCCTGTTCCTGATAGCGGTACTCGGGCGCAAACAACTCCTGGTAGGATAAACGATCCGGCAACAGGGGTCTGCAGCCGGAGCGAACCCCTTCCAGAACAGCAATGCCGAAAAATTCATGGCGGGCAGTGGAGACAATAATATCCCCCTGCCTGAGCAGGCGTGCATACTCCCTTCTATCCTCAGCAAAACCAAAATGATCGATACGATCAGCCAGCACTTGCCGGGCCTTCCTGAAAATTTCCGGCTGTTGCTGAAAATGCTGACCAAGAACAAGCAGACGAAAATCATACTGCGGAGCCAGTTCAAACAGGGTGGTAAAAAAAGTCTCAGGATCCTTGTCATGCTCCCAGCGATGGTTCCAGACAATGACCGGTGCCAGCTCCTTTTCCTCCCCTTCCTCCTCTCCCTGCCCTGCGTCCAAATCTGCATAATCCATTCCCGGATAGAGTACCGTGGATTTATCCGCAATAACCTGTGTGAGATGACGCAAATCCATATCCTTAGTCTTGCGCAGATAACGGGTAATACCCGCAAGGAAGGTATCCAGGTTATACTGGCTGTTAAAGGCCAGTTGATCTGCACACAGGCCAGAGGTAAAGTTAATGGAGGTGAACTGAAGATATCCGGGATCAGGGGTCTGGCTGGGATAGCTGTACTGATTCTCATGGAAATAGATTGACAAGGGAAGCTGAATCCCCTGTCCTGCCAGCAGGCTGCGCAGAACCGCTACGTCAAGAAAGGTGGAGCAGAGAATCCCGTCAAACTCCGCCCCTTCACTGATACACTCCATAATTCGTTCCGCAAACCATGGCGCAGCAAGCTGCATTCGCAGCTTCCATTTTCTCGCAGGCAGGGACAAGAGGGTAAATCTACATTCAACATGTTGCTGCAGCCCAATGAGAAAACTCTGATGGGAGCCGCCGTAATAAGGCTCAAGCAGGAGAATGTGACAGGGTGACTTGTTGACCATGATTGTCCAGTAAAAGATTAAAAACGCAAATGTCCTTGAAAATGTCCTTTAGGCGTAAACCACAACAATATAAAAAAACATTAAACATTTCCACATTATTATTGTAGAATATTTTTATACACAATTTACGTTCCGATCTGCTGTGGGAACCAGGGGTACTCTCTCATCACTCACAATTCATCACTCACAACCATGTATAAAACCCTGCAATACATTGACGATTACGATCCGCACTTCAAGATTTTCCATGAACTCATGGCCTTCAAGGTACGGGAGATCCTGCTCGTATCCAGTCCCTATGATGCCTATATCATGGAAGAAGACGGCTCTATGGCCTCGCGGATCATCAACGAATACCACGGCTTAAACCTCTCCCGGCCTCCCCGCCTCACCCGGGCAGCCACTGGTGACCAGGCTTTGGAATTACTCAAAAATCGTGACTTTGACCTGGTGGTAACCATGCCCCATTTAGGGGGAATGGACGGCTGTGTCTTTGCGCATAAGGTCAGAAAGCATAACCCTGACACTCCGGTCATTCTCCTGGCCCATTCAGTCCGGGATGCCATCAGCCAGGGGGACAGTTTCCGCACTCCCTGTTTTGACAATACCTACATCTGGTGCTGTGACTCTGATATCATGCTCGCCATTGTCAAGAATGTCGAAGATCAGATGAACGTGGATACTGACATCAAGAAAGCCATGGTGCGGGTCATCCTGCTGGTGGAGGACTCTCCCCTGCACCGCTCAACCCTGCTGCCCATCCTCTACGGAGAAGTGGTCACCCAGACCCATGCTGTGCTTGACGACGGCCTCAATGATCAGCACCGGCTCCTAAAGATGCGGGCCCGTCCAAAAATCCTCACTGCGTCCAACTATGAGGAGGCTCTGCGTATCTTCTACCGCTACAAGCAAAACATCTTCTGCGTCATGTCCGATGTCCGCTTCCCCCAGGGGGGCAGGGTTCGGGCCAACGCAGGCTATAACCTGCTCAAGAAGATCCGCGCTGAAATTCCTGATCTGCCCCTCCTGATGTTGAGTACTGAGACAAAAAACCGGCAGCTGGCCCATGAGGTACCAGCGGTATTCATTGAAAAAAAAGCGGATACCCTCAAGCGGAAGCTGCATGATTTTTTCCTCAATTACCTGGGCTTTGGTGACTTTGTCTTCCGAGAGCCGAATGGTGTTGAAATAGCCAGGGCTGCCTCTCTGCAGGAGTTTGAAAAACAGCTGGCCGTTATTCCGAATAACTCATTATGTTACCATGCCAGATGCAATCATTTTTCCAACTGGGTAATGGCCAGAGCCGAACTTGCCTTGGCAGCCCGCCTCCATAAACATCATTTTACCGACATCTCGGACACCGAGCTGCGGGAAGATCTGATATTCAAGGTGCACGCTTTGCGAAAACTACGACAGCAGGGGGTGATGGCTCAATTTACGGTCAATGATTATGATCCGAAAATTACTGATTTTGCCCGCATGGGAAAGGGTTCAGTGGGAGGAAAGGCCAGGGGAATCGCCTTTATCGCCTCCCAGCTAAGAAAAATAACAGCTCAAAAACAGGTGCTTGAAGAACACATTGTCAGAATTCCCCAAACCTGTGTCATAGCCTCATCCGGTTTTGATGATTTTGTTCTGCACAACAATTTTTTGCCCCCCTCAGAGGAAGAAACAGATCAATCCATTGAAAATCGCTTCCTCTCAGGTACCCTGCCCCACTGGCTGCGGGAGAATCTCCGCACCTATCTTGAAAAAATACAGTATCCGCTCTCCATCCGCTCCTCCAGCCTGCTGGAAGATGCCCAGTTTCGCCCCTATGCCGGACTGTACCAGACCTATATGCTCAGAAACAGCTCACCCGACTTTGAACAGCGGCTTGAGCAGCTGGAACGGGCAGTCAAGCTGGTCTATGCCTCGACCTGGTTTGAAGGGCCACGTGCCTTTTCCCGATCCATCGGCCAGACCAGGCAGGATTCCATGGCAATCATTATTCAGCAGATGGCAGGCACCCGCCAAGGAGACTATTTTTATCCGGCAATCTCCGGAGTGGCTCAGTCCTATAACTATTATCCCATTGCCCCGATGCAGTCGAAAGACGGTATTGCCCACCTGGCTCTGGGCTTTGGCAAGACTGTGGTTGAAGGGGAACAGAGCCTGCGTTTTTCCCCGGCCTATCCAAAAAACCTGCCCCAGTTTTCCACGGTTG
The DNA here is from genome assembly GCA_030633145.1 of Desulfobulbaceae bacterium. Taxonomy (GTDB): domain Bacteria; phylum Desulfobacterota; class Desulfobulbia; order Desulfobulbales; family Desulfobulbaceae; genus DAOVTM01. The sequence goes on along the minus strand of DAOVTM010000035.1, from coordinate 1,860 downwards.
ATGATATGTTGACCAATAGCCAGCGCCGCTTTTACTGCCTGGATTTCAGCTCTGATAACAGCAACCTGCTGCTCCGGGACATTGATGACGCGGCCAGGGAATATCCGGTTCAACTACTCAGCTCCACCTATATCCCGGAGGAACACCGCATCCGCGACACCGACCTGCCCGGCCCCAAAGTGATGACCTTTGCCTCAATCCTCAAGTATGATATCTATCCCCTGCCAGCGATCCTGAAAAATCTTCTGGCTGCCGGACGGGAAGGCATGGGCTGCGAGGTGGAAATTGAGTTTGCGATTGATTTCCCAACCGATACAGGTAACAAAAAGGAAGGCCGCAAAAAGAAGAAGCCTGTTTTTTATTTTCTCCAGATACGCCCCATTGTGATCGGCAGCGAAATACAACGCTTACAGATATCTGACAAAGAGCGGAAGGCGGCCTTTCTCCACTCGACACTTGCCCTGGGCCATGGAATATATGATACAATCAGGGATATTATCTATGTCCACCCGGATCGGTTCGACCGGGCATTGACCAGGGAGATAAGTGCGGAGATTGGCAGAATAAACAAAAAACTGCACCGGGAGCAACACCCGTACCTGCTCATCGGTTCTGGCCGCTGGGGTACTGCCGATCCCTGGCTGGGGATACCTGTCCAGTGGAGTGACATCTCCGGGGTTGGTGCCATCGTTGAACTCCAGGATGGGACAGTGCGGGCCGAGGCATCACAGGGTACCCATTTTTTTCAGAATATTACCTCCCTGGATATTCCGTACCTGATGGTTGGCAGTATCAGCTCTGACGAACCGGTTCCCCTTGACTGGCAGTGGCTGCAACAGCAGAAAGTGGAATTTGAGGGTAAATATGTGACCCATGTCCGGGTTGACCGCCCCATTGTCCTGAAGGTGGATGGGACGAGTTCTGAGGCAGTTGCATTCCGCAGCAGACGGAAGAAGCGGCGTGAGGAAATATGAGTCCCATGATATTTATATATTCAAAACGAACAGGGAACAAAAATAATGCAAAACATACATAAAGTTGTCAAAGTGATAAACAATCAGGTAATTATAGATTTACCGCCTGACTTTGCAGACAGTGAGGTAGAAGTATTGTTAACGCCGATGACAGATAAAGTTGCTTTGACCCAAGAGCTTGAAAAAGAAATTGATATAGGGCTGAACTCTACAGTCAGCCCAAGAAGTCATAGTGAAGTGTTCAACCACCTGAGAGAGAAGTATGCACTCTGTTAAACTTTGCTACACATGCAAAGCAGAAGAGGATCTGAACTCAATATTCGAATATATCGCTGAAAATAGTCCCACAACTGCAATGACGTATATTGAAAAAATGTGCTACCAACTTTAGCCGAGACATTGTCGCACCACTCTCGTTCCTGCGAGACTCCGTCTGTCCTGATGAGACCGCTGGAGCGGTCATTCAAGGTTCCCACGCAGGAGCATGGGAACCAGAGAAAGCCAAGGGAATAGACAGAGATTGTCGAATACTGATATTTGAAAATTATCTAATATTTTACAAAGTTGACGAAAATGCGATTACTATATTACGGATACTGCACGGTTCAAGAAAATATTTTGACCTATTATAATAATTGAATGCAAAGACAGGAGCAACCATGAAAAACATGACAGCAGAAGTAATCCAGCGAGATCCGGATCAGCAGGAATTCCTGCAAGCGGTTTCTGAGGTACTGGAAACCGTCAAGCCGGTTCTTGATCGCAATCCCGAATACCGGCAGCAGGCAGTCATTACCCGGATTACCGAGCCGGAACGGGTGATCATGTTCCGGGTTCCATGGATGGATGACCAGGGACAGGTGCATGTCAACCGTGGCTTTAGGGT
>DAOVTM010000054.1 GCA_030633145.1 Desulfobulbaceae bacterium | reverse complement strand
GCTGTTTTGGCGATGACCATGTGAACCTGAGATAATATCAAATTCCAGTCTGGAACAGGGTCTGCATCTGCATCTCTTGCCTGGGCCAGGGTGTTGAGTCGCAAGGTTTCATCAAAAAACTTACGAAGCTGCGTACCTTTATTGGTTTTTGATGTGGCTTCACTGCTGATTTTCAGGGCAAATGCCTCTGCCTGTTTGGAGAATAACTCAGGATCAAGTTTTTTCTCTGCACGATTTTTCCATAATTCAAGTGTCATAATCTTCTCCTGTTATCTTCAAAGTCATGTCCTTTTGTTGTCATCGTTTATCGTACAAAAGATGCCAGAGCGGTATCCTCACTGCTGCGCCATATTTATTCATCCATTCAGCCATCATGCTTACCTCTTGTACGGCACTGCGCCGTTTGTCGTCTCTGAGCGAGGACTTGATATTTCGCTGCACAGAATAGGCAAACAAGGCTCGCCATTTCAGAGCATCCAGATCATCCATGAAAACATCCTCACCATTGAGGGCGGCTTTCTCCCTTGCAGCCAATGTTATCAGATGATTAAAGCGGTACATCATATTGCTGCTGATATAGTCTTTATCCAGCCAGCTCTGCATTGCATCCCTGTTCTCAAGCAATGCATCGAACGCTGTCCATTTTACAGTCTGCCCAAACATGGTTACGCTATTTTTTCCTTCAGCATCCTTGGACTGCTCAAGAGCCTCTTCTGCGGCACGAGCCAGTTTATCCACAGGTACATGGGATTTATGAAGGGTAATTCCAGCAGAAAGGGTAATGTCACCATTGCCGCAGACATATTCAGCAAAACGATCTTTCAGATAAACAGCAAGGTCGGCCATTGTATTCCAGGGGCCAAGAAGAAAGAGGTCATCACCACCGGCAAACACTGTATAAACATCCTTAAATTCATCCATTCCGGCAAGCAGATTTGGCAGATAGATGGAGAAAAAACCATCTAGCTGCCTGTTGAGTGTTGCCATCCTGGACAGGGTGAACCGTTTTTCAGATAAACCACAGCCCATGAGCAGTCCCAGATTGTCCACATCCGCCTTGAGTACGCCGATAGCCTCGGTACCGGACGCACATTCACCTTTACTGTTTTTGTTTTTTGCCGTGAGTGCGATATGGGTAAAGGTCTTTGGTTCTCCACGTTTAATTTGATCTATAAGATCAAGGGTCTTTTCTTCTGTTCGTTTCCCCTCAAGCAGGCAGTCGTCATCTTCATCTTCTTTACGGTATAACGGGACATAACCGTTCAGTGGGCGCATGGTTATATCTGTGAACAGGGTGCCATCATCATTTGCACTTACCTGCCACATTTTCAACACTCTTGTCTTACCGTTTGAATCCGTATCACGATGCAGTGCATTTCCCTTGATGAATGTAATCTGATACCGGGAAAATATGGGGCTGAATAACTCTCTGGCAGAGGTTGAGGGAGTATCAAACTCCTTCACTGTCAGTCGTTTACTTTTCACGATCCAGGTTCCCATCATAACGTGATCCCGGCAGTTCGGACAGGCAGAAACAGGATCCTTTCCCAGCACAGCATGATCTCCGGATGCCTGGGCGGATGCTGGCATCTTGCCGCATAATGAACAGAGTGGATGGTCAAGAGTAGCATCAAAGGTCTGCAGGTAGCCGTCCATGGCTCCGCTGTATTTTTCAAGAGTAAGTTTTTGTTTTTTTCTCTCCTGAACAGATTCGCTATGCAGGTCATGTAGTTTTCCATACTTATTGCAATAAAACTGAGCCGGACTACACTGGGTTGTGGCTATTCCCAGAGATGCCTGACCGCAGGAAACAGCAAAGAGCCAATCATTGATTTTTTCTTCCACTGTGGTAATAATTTTTCTGCTGGATTTAGTATTATGTACCAGCAGGGTAAATTTACCGGCTGCATTAAAGATAACAGACAGGAATGAAAGTCCTAATTCACGGCAGAGCATATCAGCGGCAAATTCGGAAAAAAGTGAAACAGCAAACGAGCGACCCCGCAGGATTTTGGAACGGAATTTATTCATTCCACCGCCTGCTGAAAAGATAAAATTCTGGATACCGTAGAAATCTCCTGTTACCAGGAGAAACTTGTCCGGGCTGCTGTCCCGGATTGCCCGTTCGTTCAAGCTGTCGTTCTGACGATGATATTCATGCAGTGCCGATGCAAAGGCTGCTGTGGTTCTGGCATGATCATATAGAGACACGTCATGGATAACATCACCAACCCTTGCAGCCGGAATCATGGCGGTGCAGGTCAACAGCAGTGAATCAAGATGATTGACCCAAAGCTCAATATCTGTGTTACGGTGCTGTAACTTGCCGAGTTGTTGTGTAAAGGTGTCAAATAAAATTTTGTATTCCCTGGTTGCCTCACCCTGGAGGCTTTGCTCAGTCTGGTGTAAAGGAAAAACAGAGCCGGAAGAAAGTGGTGCAAGTGGATACCGGTATTGAAAATCCTTACGGTGTTCATAGTCTGCCATTCGATCAACACCAAGCCCTTCGAAAAGAGGCAGCAAACGGGTCTTTTTAAAATGCTGAAACGCTATTTTTTCACCATCATCAAAGGTCGCCCGATCCAGGCCGGAACTGATCCTGTCAGCCTGGGTCACAAGCCACTGCATTGCAGTCTCAGGCTTGTGGTGTCCAGCAGCAAGGTTTATAAAGCTGTCTCCGCTACCCCAGCCGGATTTGTTGAGTTGACCAGGCAGTTTATCAGCAAACTGCTCTATGAATGCGGCAGTATATAAGGCGTGGATATGGGTATGGTGATTATTATAAAATGGCTGATACTGACCTGCATTATTATTGGCGTACTGTTTGGGGATATCCATTGATCCCTGGGCGAATTTGCCAATATCATGCAGGAGACCGGCAAGGGCTATTTTTAATACTGTGTCTCCCATCTGTCTGCCTCCAGGTTATACTTTTTATTCTTTCTCAAAGAAATCTTCATTATACATATCTCCATAACAGCAAGCCTGTAACAGGCATTAGTAACAGAAACGCAACCACTCCCAAACAGCCGGAATGACCTTTGTTTTTCTCCACCTCTTTTTCACACTCCTCATACAAAACATAATCCAGGGCATCATCCTCATCAAACAGGTTGTCATCCATTGCATACCTCCTGATGGTATTCAATATGTATCCTGCCCAACCCGAAAACCGTTTGTTTACCCACATTCACCTGCTCGCAATAACGCAGAATCGGGATAAACTCTCCAAGACTTCCCGTGTAGGCAATCGTACCGATAAGCCCGCTGAGTGATGTCTTAGCCCGCTGGCGGTTCGACCAGCGATTGATCTGCTGCCAGTGGATATCCGATTGACGGGTGGCAACCAGCTCCGCCCTTTTAACCATTCCCTGATAATCAATGTCCGGCTCTCCATTGCCATAGGCATCTTCCAGTGCGGCAACTCGACGAAAGGCGGCCCGGATAAGAATATGAAAATCCAGACGACGTTGTAAGGTGTTCCGCTGCTTGACGCGTAGCGGGGTCTGCATCAGCACCTTTACCGATTGTACGCCATTCATTGCCTTATTATCAAGCTGTATTTTCGGTATTGTTTTTAACTGGTGAAGCACGGCCTCTTCGCTCTGATAGATGATCTCTTTTTTTCCCTGTCCAGCAGTGATTTTTCGCAAAACAAACCTGCCAAGTCCCTGCCTTCTACCGGTTCCGATTCCTGACTCACCCATGAGCTGCACCGCATAAACAATATGTGGTAGTAGCTCAATGGCTCGGTCAAAGAGGAGCAGGGAAAAAGAGAATGTATGTCCCGCCTCCTGGACACCTCTCATGGTGCCGGGATGCAAAACAAAGGGGTGTGGTCTGGCATTGACGGTGCGACCGGTACCGACCCGGTATTGCTCAGTGGCAAATATCCAGGCATACGCGCACTGCTCACGCAGGAGACAGCCGTTGCACTGCTGCCGTCTGAGGGCGCAGCTTGTCTTTTTCAAGGCCCAGCCCAAGGCACCACGCAGGGTGGATCCGAGAAAGCCCGGCAGCCTGGCCTGGGTTTTGAACCGACAGTGGAAAGTGTATTTTTGTGCTTTGATAGTCATATTTTTTATATTCTATACAACCGTGCCGATGGACCCACCTGTAGATCCTCCAATCTCACGCAGAGCGTGGAATCGAGCAACGGTTTTTTTCCTTACAGTTCTGTTGCAACCTGTTTAGTTGTACTTTGCCTCTGACAGTGGTAAAGTAAATGTAGTGATAAATTCATTCAGCCCCTCACACCTCATCAAAGAGGCACTCATGGAAGCCATAGAATTCAGCACAAAAATAAAAGACGGTTTCATTCAAATCCCTGATAAATTTCAAGATTCAATAGGCTCAACAGTTAAAGTCATTATCCTTAGCGAGCATAATGAAAAAAAATATGATGCCGTAGCAGCACTTCTAAAATCACCTGTTAAGGTTCCCGGCTTTACACCTCTTAGCCGGACGGAAATCTATGAAAGATCTTGAAGCGATGCTTGCATTTCCTTGTTTGTTGACAGCAATCTCTGGCTCTATGCCTTTATTGATGCTCAAGGCAAGAAGAAACATGCAATCGGAACCGCCCATACCTGGTCGGTAAGTTGTTGTATGCCTGATGCGTTGTTTACCAGCAGAGCAATAACCGAGTCTTTTTCTTCGACATATTTTTTCAACTGTTTGACCTATATAAAAAATGGCATCCTTCATTTTTCAGTTGACACTTTTCGCACAATCTGGTTCCCAAGCTCCAGCTTGGGAACCAGGAACTTTGCGGAAACAGTGTATTACCAAAAATGTCAACTACTTTTCTCCTGAAATGAAGGATACCTAAAAAAATGATGTCTTTATGACGATTCAAGAGGAAATGATTTGAACCAGCAAAAGGAAACGTCATTTGATGATTTTCATATTTTCACCTTTGCTGGGCTGTTGACGTTTACTGCATTTTATTGACACAATCGTTAAATTACAATGTTATTTGACGATTGAATCTTAAATACGGCTTAATAAGAGATCAAATTTCTCAGAATCTCTCAAATCATCCCGGTCAACTATGTTAATTCCAAAGAGGTCACTGCGAAGCAGATGATTCTTTTTTATCTGTTCTCCTTGACTCAAAGTAAAAAGATAAGGCTTTACAAAAAGCCCGAAATCCTTTTTCAAAGCTGAAATTTTATACAAGGTATCATTGAGAATATTTCTCTCCTGTTGGAAATCAACAATACTTGTCTTACATTCGATGACAAACAGGCGATTATTAAATGTAAACATGATATCAAATTCATTATCAACTTTTCTTCTTTGGATCTGGACACCAAGAGCAATTGCAGTATCGTCAAGCTCCATGCGAGATTTCAACAAAAAATAAATGTATTCTTCAAACCATTCACCGGTAAGATATTTAATCTCATTTTTCAATAACTCCTCTTTACCCTCGCATTCCAACACAGGACATTCATTGAGCAGAGCCGTCAACCCAGAGGAAGCAGAAGACAATTTCATCTTTTTGCCACGATACTCTCTCAGAGAATCCAGCAACTTCAAAGAGCTGTTATCAAGTTGCAGATAAAAATCATAAAACTCTCTTGTTTTGCTCTCACTAAATGTTGTTTTGCGGATTTTTTTGGGATTCTTGATTGTAATGCCGTAAGCAGTAAGATAATCCTGAACACCTATTTTATGGTTAATACTCTTATCCATCATTTCATTTTTTGAATGCAGGATACGGTAATGATTTTTACCGATTGGTATGTACACAATTGTACAATCCATATTTTTAAAGAAATCATGGACTCCAATAGCCATAATTTTTGTGCCAGCAGTTAAGTTGACCAAAAACTCATCGGTGACATCAGCACATTCACCACTTAACACCTCCTCGATATTTCGAAGTGAATCTTCTTTTACTTGGAGAACTTTACAGTTTTCTGCAACATTGCCCTTTGCTGCATCTATAATATGTTGACTTTTACCCTTCTTTTCCATTGCTTTTGTGGAGATAAACAGATACCTGTCAACGTCCTGATTATCTTTGATAAATAACACATTGGGAATAGTTTGCTCACTCACCAGACTTACAAGAATCTTTGCCATTATAATCTCTCTTATTTGCCATATTTTCTAAATCGAACATACTGAAACGTGTGCGTCAGTTGCACCCTGCCATCATGCAGTTGTTTCTCCACTGCCCGTCGTTCTGTGGTAGAATAAACCGGTGTTACACCCCTGCCATTGACATACTGCACCACCAGATAACAGGCTCCAAAATCTCCCTGTATGAGAATAAAATCACCCGCAGTCGTATTGTTATCAATCCAGACATAGACCGGAGCGAGAAAATCGCTGATGCTTTCCGGTTCAGACGGGATATTTGCCCAGAGCCGTGAAATATCCAACGGTGGTTCATGGATTTCAGCCACTCCGAGTTCCTGTCTGGCTTGTGCTGCCTGCCTGTCAGTCAAAGAGTGGTTGAACAGTAAAAATAAATCAGCCATCTGCTGTTCTCCTGTTTTGTTGTTTTGCTTTCTTGAATCTTCTCTTGTTCTACCTACCCTTACGGTCAGGAAATTCTTTTTTTTATTTTTATTTATTTATTTTAACGATAGCTGAACGGAAACAGGACACTCCGCTGTTGCCTGACAATGTCAAGCAGTTCTTCGGCAGCAGTAATATCCGTAATAATGCTGAAATGATCAGAATGTAACCCATTGGTGTGGACAAGGTGCTTCCTGATTGTATCTGCCTGTTCATACTCCTGTTTACCAGCGCACCCCAGATAATGCATTTCTGCCAGGGGAAGCAGCCCCATTGCCCGCATGGTGCTACCGCCTGCAAGACATATACGCAAACAATGATGAAAGAGTCTGACAGCCTCGTTTTCCCGGTTACCTGCATAGTGAATTTTCCCAAGATTGAGAGCAATCAGCTGCCAGGGATGGTGGGAACAAAAATGAATATTCAGAAGGGAATCTGCAAGGGGGAGCGCATAGCCAATAAAGGACAAAACCCGCAGCACAAGAGCGGCCTGAAAGGAATGCTCTCTGTTCACTTCCTTTTCCATCAGGAGCTGAAGGACATGCTGGAACCATTGGTCAGGGCCTGCACCCGGGGAAAGGAGAAGATATGGATTCACCAGAGCCAGGGCATCCTCGGCTCTCTTGCTGTCTATCAATGCGTATATTTGATAATTTTTTAAGCGGTTTCTGTTCAGGTAGTGTTTATTGCCAAAACATGGGGCTGCCTTTTCGCACATTTCCAGGAGAGAATCCAACCAATCCGGGCCGCAAAACCCGTAGTTTTGAGCCAAGGTGCCGTACAAGGCTCCAAGCAGATAATTACGTCCACTGATAATTTCCTGTTTGTTTTCTTCCTGCTCAAGCAGTGCGCAAAGGGCTGGCGGGAGGTCAGGACGGAAATCGTAGCGATTAAAACGAGTGGCGACAAACTCTTTATTGAGAAACCGATTGAGTTCCTGGGCATCCACCCGGCTGATCAGGTGTTCGGCAAGGGATGTCCATTGCTCACTTCTCTCTATCCTGCCGATATGATTATAAAGATTGATACATGCCAAACACCAGTTAAACCCACTGAATACAAGTTGGGGATGCTGCCGGATAAGTGTTAGAATTTTTTCAGGATTGAGAATTGCGGCAAGCAGTTTTCCCCGTTCGGGATCATAACTACATTGCTGTAAAGCCTTGCAGAGCTTGTCAAGGTATTGTCCTGACCTGCTTCCTGAAGAGAGGAGAAGCTGCTGGCATTGCGGACTGTTGAGAACAAAAAACGGCAGTGCATGGAAATGGGATAACAACTCTGTAACGGAATATAAACAGGATTGATAGAGGTGCATTGTATTTGCCGGGACTTCCTGAACAAACATCTCCACGGATCGGCAGGCATCGTCAACATCGCAGCAATAGCTGGTTATTTCTGAGAAGTCTGTCAGAGCGGGCAGATAATTTCCCTGGGGCAGGAGGAATAACCGACAGTCATAAGCAACACTGCGAATTTTATCCCTGGTATGGACAACCGGCAGAAGAGTACCACTCATGTCAACCGCTCCGGTGGCATAGAGACCCCGGGGCCAAGGTCTGGACTGGAACAGAAAACGAGCTGCCAGGGCGGCGGTTAATCCCAGGGAGTCTCCAGAAACCGGCTGATCATTTTCCGGCTGGAGAAACCAGTACATGAAACCCTGCCATTCTCTGGTACCAAGCCTGAACCCCTGCGTCAATGTGTCTCGAATAGACTGTTCCGGCCTGGGATGCCCCAGGCAGACATTTTTTTGATCTTGTCCGTTAAGGGTCAGCAACATCTGAATGCACTGGACTGCCTGGCCCTGGACTGTCAGTATTGGGGCATGAATCCAGAAACAGTCAAGCAGGGACTCCGGTGCCGGGCCGGGTAGATACCGGGTTATGAGGTTTTGCAGTACAGCATCATCACAGCCAACAGCAGCCCATGCTTTTCTTTGTGTTGTTGAGGCAAGCAGTACACCGCTTAACAGATGTATTTCAACTTCTTCCTGGAGATATGCCTGACCGGCTAATGAGACAATCTTTGATAATGTATCCTCAGACGGTGCTGTAACATGACCGGGGCTACGGAGAAAACAGGCTGCAGCGTTGGAACTGTTCCGCAACAGGATCAGGAGTTGAAGCCAGTGATTCACCTGTTACTCCCAGGCAAGAATGCGAATGACAAGTTCTCCTGCAGCGCCTTGTTCTATTTTGCTCTGCCGGTTACCCAAAGGAAACATGACCCAGAAAACACCCTGTTCCGCCCCGTAATTTCCTGGTATCGGCTGCACGAAACCGGTGCTGGTTTTCCAGCTAAATATCCATTCACTGTTTTCTCCCGGACACTGATCACATTGACCACTGATAATTAAAGTATTGTCTTTTTCATCCATGTTGCTCACAATGGCCGGGGCGACCCTGACCTGTTGTATTTTTCCCCGGTTGACCTGAAAAATAAGTGCGTCAATACCCTGAACCGGGGCTGCGTCTGCCGCCTTAGGCAGCAAGTCATCCGCAGGCATGGCCGTAATCAGGACATTTTCCATACTGAGATCTTCCATACTGAGATCTTCCAGGTGGTCTGTCAGAACAACCGGCAGCCTTCTGAGGTCATCAAGAAGCACTGCAGTGCTGCTGTAGGCAAGCGTTGGGGTGTTGGGTACCAGACTGCGCTGCCCCCCTGCATGGTTGAGTAACCGATCCAGGGATTGTTGTGCGAAATACCAGCCTGTTTCTACTTCCATATTGCGGAAAAACCAAAGCAGGGAACCGGGATCTGGAGGCGTTGTTTTCTGGATGCTTTCTTTGCCTGATCCATCGTCCACATCTATTGCCACCTTTTCTGCCACCTTTTCTGCCACCTTTTCTGCAAGTTTATCTGATAAGTATTCAGTTATCCTGCCAAGACAGAGAGACAGGTCATCCATTGCCAGGGTATAACGGTTCCATGGCTGGACAAATCCGATGAGGTTATTATCCAGCATGAGGTCATCCTCTCCGGCCAGGACACAATCAAAATAGGTCTGAGCCACGGTAACAGTATTGGATTCAGGGGTGGAAATGATTACTACAATTCATGCCAGAAAAAAAGGGCAGCATCTGCAAGGAATGCAGATGTATATACTGCGTTAGAACCTCTTTTTTTCTCTTCCTTTTTTCCAGGAGGCGGGGGCCAGTCCAGATAATGGACATGGGTAAAAACAGACCAGTCGCTACTGAGTTCATCATCACATCCAGCGGGTGCATAAGACGGAATATTGCGTTCATTTTTCTGGACGGTAAAATTGCCTCCGCTAATAGTCTCCCGCATCCGACGATACAGATAGGCCCTGGGATTGATATCCTTTTTACGACCAATATCCTGCAATTTCCAGAAGAATCGCTGCACAGCGATTCTGAGAACAAGGCTGATTCGACCGGTAAGAATGTTGTTTATCAGGTCTGGATAGCGATGGAGCTCCGGCAGAAATGACTGTAACAGGAATAACAGGTATTCATGGGCCAGTTCAGCCTGGAGTTCAAGGGGATCGCTGCTGAACTGAGAAGAGAGATAGAGCGGTACTGCACCATCGGTAAGATATTTGCGTACAGAAACAGCAATCATCTGTTGCACGTATTCATACCCGTTACTGCTCTCCAGCCAGGTTTTTATTTCCTGCACTGCCTCGTGTTCCTGTTTCATGGAGGAGGCTGTCTGTTAATGATATCGTCAGCCGACACCTGTCCCTTAAAAAACACAAATACAGGATGGGTATCTTTGTCTTGACGTAGTGTGGCAGGAAACCGGCTGCGAGTATGTTTGCGCAGATCAGTATCAGCCGCAGCCGCAAAAAACATTCGTTCTTTCCATTGGGCAGGGGGTAAGGACTTGATAGCATTACCAAGGATGCTCAGGTCGGGTTGCCGCAGGCTCTGATTCAATTTTTGTACAGGTGTGGACACTGAATCAGTCATCCTGTTTCTCTTTGTTGTCATTCCTTTTGCCATTCTCCATACCAAGCCTGTTTCCTACGATCCAATGCAGCCAATCCTCCCTGGAAACGCCCTCTTCCAGGAGGAGACGGTTTTCATTATAAAAAGGATTATGGACAAGGAGCTGTTGCCACTGTTCCTGAAAACGGGTTCGCTCCTGTTTGCATGACCGGGCTGGGGGTGGGTTTTCCTGCAAGGATTTTGCCTGGCAATAGGGGGTAAAAACGCTCTCCAGGCCAAGTTCACGGATACGCAGACAGAGGTCAACTCCATACAGAGCCTCCGGGAAACTGTCTGCGTCAAAACCATTCACCTGCTCAAATAAAGCTCTCGGCACCATAGAGAAATCCATGGAGGCGGCAAGGACATTTTGCGGACAGACAATGCCGTTAAGATGATACGAAGCATGGATGAGAAAGGAGGTAAAGGCGGCACAGCTCCAGTCGTGTATATCAGGTACTGCCGGGTCTTTGGACTCTTTGTTTGACTCTTCGCCCGTTTGCTTCACCAGTCCGCCGACGACCCCGTATTCACTGTTTAACAGATAACCGAGAAAGGTCTGAATCCACTCTTCCTCTTCAGGCAGCAGACCAGGCCGGAGAAAGATAAGATAGTCACCAGATGCTTGGAGGCTAACTCGATTGAGAGCAGCCGGGACGGATTCGTCTGCTTCATATTCATGAAAGAATACCTTATCCGCCAATGAATCGGGCAAAGGTTCGTCGTTTCCGCCAGCAAACGCACTGGATATAAGATGAACAGTAACAGACGGATACCGAGTACGTCCCATAAGTTCTTCAAGCCACGGAAGGACAGAGACCTTGCTGTCCGGCAGCAGGCTGATAATTGACACCGTTGGTGTCCCCTGTACCCGCCTGCGTAGTTCATAATAATACTTCCACTGTCCTGCCCGCACCTCCGCATCCAGCGAACGCACTGAAACCGCTGCCTCAAGAGCCAGTTTTCCTGCCGCATCGGCATAATCTTTCTGGCTATGGTTGACACTGGTGGAGGTCGCAGTAGCCCGCCATTTATAGAGAGAACGACGAATGTGATAAATCTTTGTCCTCTGGTTTCTGGTTTCTGACAACTTGAGCAGCAGATCAAAATCCTGCGCCCCGGCACACCCCTTGTCCAAGCCCCCAACCCGCTCAAAGAGCATCCGTTTACAGACCAGCAAATGGGTGATGAAGTTATGGCAGAACAACAGCTCCGGATTAAAATCAGGCTTGTTAAAGCGGTCAAGCAGGCGACCTTCCTCATCAATAAGCTCTTCATCACTGTACAGCACCTCCGGGTCATGGCGGTTAATGGCCCGTGCGACCTGATAGAGTGCGTCCATGGTCAGCTCGTCGTCATGGTCGAGAAAGGCGAGATACTCTCCTGTTGCCAGTGCTGCCGCCCTGTTGGTGGCCTCGGAGATGCCCTGGTTGGAGTCAAGGGATTTGACTTTAATACGTCTATCCAGGGCAGCAAACTCTGCCAGCAGGGGCTGGATATGGGAAGCAGTGCTACCGTCATCAACGAGGCACAACTCCCAGTGCGGATATGCCTGATAGAGGACAGAGTGAACACAGCAGCGCAGTAGACTCTCGTCAGTGTTATAGACCGGTGTGAGAATGGAAATGAGAGGCTTATTCTCTAACTCGGCAACCGCTCTGCATGGATAATGACCGGCAAAGACACCCTTATCCTGTAGTGTTGCAGGGGATCGGTATCTGCTGTCAGCGAGTCTTTGTACTGTTCTTCATAGAACTCAGGATCAAAGAGTTCTGACGGTCGCAGTTGTTTTCCGGCTCCTTTCTGAACAAAATGAAAGAACAGCTCAGTTGCTGACAACTCTTTGAGCTGATACTGCTTCTGATACTGCTTCTGATACCAGGCAGGATCAAAGAAACGGTTGGGGGTCAGTTGTTCCGTATCTCCGTGCTTGAGAAAATGAAGGATGGGAAAACGCCAGTCACGGCTCACTGTGGGATTTGCCTCGCAGTAATAGCGAACATCAAAAAAAGGCATGGAGTCCCGCTTTTCCCGGCTACCGAAATGATAGTAATGTTCAAGGGGATTCTGTTCAGCCTTGAGCGTATCACGATTTTGTTCAATATAGTAGCTGGTGTCAAAACATGGGTTGGGATTTCTCCGCTGCTGCCAGCCTTGAAGGAGAAAATCACTCAAGGGGTTAGGATGGGAACGCATTCTTCTCGGATACTTTTTCACATAAAAACTGGTGTCAAACAGAGGACAGGGGTTATTCCCTGCCTGCCACCCGTCCCGGATATAATGGATCAGCGGCTCATAATCAGCAGGTACCTGGTAATTCTGCTGGTACCAGCCAGTTTCAAAAAATAATTGAGGATTTCGTTTTTCCCGCCAGCCCACTTCCATATAATGAATCAGGGGATCAAGAACAAACGATGATATTCCTGAATCCTGTTGCAGGTAATAGTCGGCATCAAAGAGACCACTTTGCAGAATGGTTCTGCAATCACGGTGGAGAATATAATACTTAACCCCCCTGGCAACAGCCTTGAACCATGCCGACCAATGGCCTGGACTGCGCGGTACCGGGATGCCATTATCTTCACTTTCCTGCTGTATATCCGTCATTTTTTCCTTACCCATTGATAGAGGTTCCTTCTTTTGGAGCATATCCACCAGAACAGGCAGACAGTCCCGGCCAAAGGCCAGGTATTCCAGATTAATTATCAGCGTACTACCCGGTTGTAGAGGGGACTCATCCAGAAGGACAGGGAGATGCAGTATGGGTGCATCCGTACAAAAAATATAGCAATCACCCTGCCGCACAGTGCCATTATGCGTCCAGCCGGTCAACGGCTTCTGGATACCGTCCCGCTCAATAGTGATGCCCTGTAGTCGAATTGCCACATATTCATCAGCTATTTGGAACTGTAGTTTCTGCACGGAGACAGTCTCGGGAAACTGAAATTCAAGGGAGCGGGTGGCGGTGTCCACCTTGCGGATCAAGGGGGCACGACCGCTCGAATTCGCTTCATTGTTCAGGATGAGCGTTGCCTGGTGATACTGCTCCCGAACTTCCAGCAGTTTATCGATCCAGCCCTGGATATGGGTACTGTAAAGGGGTTGATGCTTATGATAGAGACGGACAAAGGTATCCAGTTTATGCTGCCGGGGG
>DAOVTM010000311.1 GCA_030633145.1 Desulfobulbaceae bacterium | reverse complement strand
TGGAACGGATCGCCATGTATTTGCAAAAGGTTGAATCGGTCTATGACATCCAGTGGAACGATACAGTGACCTACGGCCAGATATTCCTGCAGGCAGAGCGGGAATTTTCCGTCTTTAACTTTGAAGAGGCCAATGTCCAGGACATGATCACGGCCTTTGATAACTACGAGCGGGAGGCGTTAAAGCTGGTGGAGAAGGAGCTGTTACTGCCCGCCTACGATTTCTGTCTCAAGTGTTCACACACCTTTAATCTGCTGGATGCACGCAAGGCGATCAGCGTAGCCGAGCGAACCCGCTATATCGGTCGTATTCGCGCCATTGCCCGCAAGGTTGCCAAGGGATATGTTGCGCAGAGGAAAGCAATGGGATACCCGCTTTTGGGATAAAAGCAGGGATGTGAAGGCTACCAACTTAAGGCGGGACAAGCCGCAATTTCAATCAGATAACTCATATTTCCCCCTGGTTCCCACGCTCCTGCGTGGGAACTTTGAATGACCGCTCCAGCGGTCGATGCGAGACAGACGGAGTCTCGCAGGCTCGCTTACCTGGATCGTCAGTTTTCGTTCCCACAGAGGGAGTGAAGCAATGTCCCGGCTAAAGTTGGTAGCCGATGTGAAAATCAATCATTATGAAAAAATCCACAGCCCAAGCTGAAGAATCGCAAGGGCATAGAGTCCAGCCACCACATCATCGAGCATAATCCCCAGGCCGCCGTGGATATGACTGTCCAACCAGCCAATCGGAAAGGGTTTAAGGATGTCAAAAAAACGAAACAATGCAAACCCGGCCAGCACTGCCAGGGGATGGGTGGGTATCAGGGCCAGGGCAATCAACTGACCCACGATTTCATCAACCACTACCAGGCCGGGGTCACCGGAATCAACGATCTTTTCCGCTGCTCCAGCTGCCGCAGTGCCGATAACAAAGAGTGCGCATACCACTGCACCATAAGTCAAGGGAGCAACCCGGTTCAAGCCGAGCCAGAGCAAAACTCCTACCATTGAACCCCAGGTGCCTGGAGCCTTGGGCAGATAGCCGCTGTAGGCACCAGTGGCGATGAACATGAATAATTTATCCATGATTGACCTCGTTTTTCAATCCCCTGAAATCATAGCCTGAGGGCTGCTGAAAGACCCGCAGGCCGAATTCCGGCAGAACCGCTATCAGGTGATCAAAGATGTCTGCCTGGATTGCCTCGTAATTCGACCACACCTGATCATTGCTGAAGACGTATATCTGGATGGGAAGACCGAGCGGCCCCGGTTCCAACTGACGAACCAGAAAGGTCATGTTCTCGTGAATTTTAGGATTTTCTTTCAGCCATGCCTGGACATAAGCACGAAAAACCCCCACATTGGTCTGGGTTCGACCGTTTACCAGGTTGGATGGATCCACTCCATGCTTTTTGTTATACTGGTCTATCTCCTCCTGCCTGCTGCGGATATAATCGCTTAAAAGCTGAATGCCGGACATTTTTTCCAACTCTTCCTCGGAGAGGAAACGAATGGAGGTCATGTCCAGATTCAGGGAGCGTTTAATACGTCGTCCCCCGGATTCTGACATCCCGCGCCAATTTTTGAATGGTTGAGAAATCAGGCTGTAGGTCGGAATAGTGGTAATGGTTTTGTCCCAGTTGCGTACCCGCACCGAATGGATGGATATTTCAATGACATCACCGTCAGCACCATGTGATTCCATCTCGATCCAGTCTCCCACCCGTATCATATCGGTGCCGGTCAATTGGATGGAGGCGATGAAACCGAGAATAGAATCACGAAACACCAGCATGGTCACCGCAGTCAACCCACCCATAACCGAGACCAGTTTCCAGGGTGAACGATCACTGAGGATAGCCACCACAAAGATGATCCCGAGCAGATAGACTATGATCTTGACGGCATCAACATAGCCCCGGATAGTCTTGCCGCTGCTTCCTCTGACAGTGCGATATATCTCGTTAATGGACTTGAGCAGGGCATTGATCGAGACTACAGCCACTACTACAAAACCACAGACAATCAAACGGCGCAGGAGTTCAACCCACTGTGAATCCGGCGGCAGGAGCATATCCTGGGCAATGTGAAAGATCAGCACCGGGGCAAACCAGGAGAGTTTCCTGAAAAAGTTGTTCCGAACCAGGATGTTATCCCATTGAAACCTATTGCTATGAATAACATGAATAATAAAATGAATCAGGGTGCGCCGAATTACCCAGATAGCCAGCAGGGCGAGAAGACAGACCAGCAGGGCAGCCAGGGCATAGGTGAGGGGGACAGCATATTGCTCAGGAATACCCAAACGCATCAACTGGGCGATGAAGAGGTTATGATTGGTGTTCATGCGATAATCTCCCGCAGCCACTGTTCCACCTGGGCCTGGGTTGGTATGAGACCGGAACTCTTGACTTTCCCGTTAATCATCAGGGCTGGGGTCATGAGAATCCCGGCTCGTCCAATCTCGTCTGGATCGTGGATTTGTTCAATGTCAGCGGCTCTGTTCATCCGATCCAGTACCTCTATCAGCAGGGTCTGCAACCCGTTGCAGCTTACACAGCCACTGCCAAAGATACGAACCACCAGCATATCGTCATCCCCCTCTTCGAGGTTACAGTGTTTGCGATACTCTGCCAGCAACGCCTCCCTGTAGTTTTCTGCACTGCCCGGAGGGATATAGTTCCTGCCCCTGATCTCCTGAAAAAGAAAATCAGCGGCCTGCTGCTCCTCCATCTCCTGCTCTGCAGCGGTATTTAGTGCCATGTCCAGGCCGATGAGACCGATACTGGAATGATTGATACGGATAAATCGAGAGGAAGCTGCGTCCATAATTAATAAATCAGTCTGACAATTGTTGGCTAAGGGAAGAAATTGCGGTATAATCTAAATGAGTTTTGTAACAATAGCAACACGGAAAACCCCTGTCAGGCTGTTCAGCCCTCAAAGTTATGGAGCAAACATGAAAAAAATGATGAAGAAACGAATTCTTTATGCCACTGCCAACTACGATGAAATAGTTCGAGAAAACGGTTATTTCGTCGACAAAACAGATTATATTGAAAGACTTGAAACCGTCAAAAATCCGGTATTTCTTCGACCGCGCCGTTTTGGAAAAACCCTGCTCTGCTCCATCCAGATCTATTATTATGACCTGAATTATGCTGACCGTTTTAACGAACTCTTTGCCCACACCTGGATAGGGCAGAACCCCACAGGCCGTCAAAACAGCTATATGATGCTGTCCTTGAATTTTTCCGTTATTGACCTGGGTACCCTGACCGACATCGAGTACAGCTTTAAACTGCACTGTAATTACAAAATCAAATACCTGGCTGAGCGATACAGTGATTATCTTGCTGATATGCCGGAAATAATAATAGAAGATTCCGTTGCTGAAAACCTTGGCAAAGTGCTGCGCTATGTGGAACTCCACAACTTACCGCCACTTTACATTATCATTGACGAATACGACAACTTTGCCAACCAGCTCGTGACTGCCAATAAGGAACAGTTGTACCGGGAACTGACCGCTGATAACGGATTCTTTAAAACCTTTTTTAAAACACTTAAAGAAGGACGGGAAACCGGTGCCATTGGCAACGTCTTTATTACTGGAGTGTTGCCCATCACCATGGATGACATGGCCTCGGGATTTAATGTGGCCTCTTTTATTACCCTGAAACCGGAGTTTGAAAACATGCTTGGTTTTACCCAGGCAGAAACCGATGCCCTTGTGGATGCAGTATTTCAGGATCATGATATTAACCCTGCCTTCCGATCCGAGGTAGGCGCAATAATGAAAAACCATTATAACGGTTATCATCTGGTTACAATTGACGGAAAAAGTCTATATAATTCTACCTTGGTAATGTACTTCCTGGACTGGTTGCAAAGATACAAGACCATCCCGAGACATTTAACTGATGTGAACCTGAAGACCGAACTATCCTGGGTGCGCAGACTCACCGCTTCCAACCCGGCCATGACCAAAGAGTTTGTCAACCGTCTCACCATCCATAATACGATCCGCTATGATGATATTTTCCTGGTGGAGAAGTTCAATATGTACCAATTTTTTGAAAAATCATTTTTTCCCATCTCCTTTTATTATCTTGGTATGTTGACGATAAAAGACAGTTTTTATCTCCAACTTCCCAACCTCAACATGCGGACGATTTTTGTCCAATATTTCAATGAGATTCACCATATTGACGTTTCTACCCGCTACACCGAATTTATGCAGGCCTTTGTCAATAAACCTGACCTTGAAATGCTCTTTGCCGGGTATTGGCAGGAATATATCTCGCAACTGCCCGAGGCTGTGTTCCAGCAGGTAAATGAAAATTTTTACCGTACTACCTTTTACGAATTATGCAGCCGCTATCTCTCGCAATGGTTTAGCTGGCATGTGGAACGATCCTATCCCAAAGGACGCAGTGATCTGGAATTTGTCGGCAAGTATAGTGAGAAATACGCTGGTTTGCGCTGGGTGATTGAGTTCAAGTATCTTTCCAACAGCGAGTTCAAAAAAATGAAAACCAGTATTGATGATTTTTCTGTGCAACAAGGGGATACTGACCAGATAAACGGATATATTGAAGGCTTACGGGAGGAATACCCGGAGGCGCAAATTTCCCGGTTTGTGATTTATTGTTTTGGTATTCAGGGGTATCGGGTGTTTACAATACCGGAAGGCTGAAGACAACATCCTGAAATAAGTCTTCATCGCTCCGTTACCCATTAATGCTCAACCTTGGGATACTATTTATTGCCTTACACCAGAGAGCGTGCAAGAGTTGTAAAAAATATTTACAGTTCATGCTCTAAATCAATATTATTTATCCATTAGGCTATGGGGGCAACAAATATTAATGTATGAAGTGTCAAGTATTTTAGCTTAATAGGTCATCTAAATACTCAAAATTAAGATGATTTTCTTGCTGCTTACTCCCTGTCAATTTGGACGGTATATTTATTGCATGCTCTATTGATATAAACCTGATACTTATGCAGAGGAAATTTTTCACAAAATCATACGCAATGTCTCATAAAACTTACAATTCAAGATGGTTACGAATGAATGCGTCCGGCTTCACATTTATGGAACTGATGATCGTCATAGCGATCATCGGAATACTCTCTGCCATTGCGCTTCCAGGTATGCTCA
>DAOVTM010000207.1 GCA_030633145.1 Desulfobulbaceae bacterium | reverse complement strand
TCCGTTGATATCCGCCATCTCAATAAACTCGGTGTTCACTCCCTTTTAAAAAAGCCGTACAATGTGGAAGAGCTTGGCAAAGCCTTGCTGGAAGTTTTGGGGGAGTGATGCTGATTGGTCATCGTTAGCAGGAGTTTACATAACGGATCTCACCACCAGTTTCCGTAATTTCACTGCCGTCCGCAAGTTCCATTACCAACCCGCCGCAGGGGGCAAAGCCCGTGGCTCTGGCTCGGTACAGGGGCTTCTCCTGAACATCAAAACCATATTCCACCAGCCTGCCAACCGTGTCGCAATGGTTCTGCCAGTCAGTGAACAAGAGCGAAACCCTGCCCTGTTCACACCCCTGCTGCCTGCGTAGAGACAGTTCTTCGTCATAACAGAGCAGCCCCATGGCTCGGCTTAATTCAGCTAACAGCCTGCCGATCACCTCTGTCAGCTCAAGACTACCCTTCAGTTCTCCAGCCATGCTGGTGGCGGCTGCCTGTAACGAATCCGGAAAATTTTGATTATTTACATTAAGGCCGATACCGATGAGATGATACTGCTCACCAGCCCGGGAAAGTACGGTGCGACAGAGGATGCCGCCGATCTTTTTGCCGTTTACCAGCAGGTCATTGACCCATTTCAGACAACAGTCAAGGCGATATTGTCTGATTGTCCGGCAGCAGGCCAACCCTGCCGCAAAGGGGAGCAGTTGTGTGAATTCGGGGAGCAAGGTGTCGGGCCAAGCCATGGCTAGCCAGATCCCGCCGGGCGGGGCGTACCAGGCACGGTCAAACCGACCTGATGAACCGGATAGGGTATCTGCCAGCACCACTGTGCCGCCAGCAAGTGTCTCGCCCCGCTCCTCAGCCTCTGCCATCAGGTGCTGCAAACGGGTCATACAGCGGTCAAGGCGGGGATGGTGTTCTATGGCCGCACCGACCGGTGCGCCATAACGGAGGATTTTTGCTACTGTTTGTTGTTGTGTGGATTGATTGTCTGGAGTATCGGCAAATTCAAGCACTGGAAGCTCAAGAAAATCACCTGGTTTCAAGGCGGTGAGGAAGGTACTCCGTTGCTGCTGAATTTGGTTAAAATATGAAGACACAGCAATTCGCCTTACTTCAGCATTCGACAGGTAAGCGAAGACTCCGTTTCCTAATCGACATTCTGCTGTTCGCTGTTCATCACTCCCACTCAGCCTTAACCCTGGTAATAACCTTCTGCACCACCGGCAGTTTATCCTCGGCACAGACCCCAATAAGCGGCACTCCCATATCAACAGAGTCTCCCGGTTTAAAATAAACCGAATGGATAATGCCCGGCTCACCGGTATAATAGACAGGAGTATCCCGTTTCATCAGTGACATGGTGATGATTTCGTCACCCGGTTTGATAAAAACTGAACGCACCCCTTTCTGGTCAATCCTGGACTGAATATCCATGGCAAAAAAATAGCGTGCCCGCTCAGGAGCCTCAAAAATATACAGCACATCCTGAAGGATAGACTCAATAATCTCTTTTTTCTTGAGGGGATGACGGATGGTCAGCAGTTTTTCCCCAGCCTCGACAAAATTGTCGTCCAACTCGTGATGAATGGTGGAAACAGTCCCATTGGTCTGCGAGGTCACGATCTTGGGATTACGCTCCCGGTTGATCTCGTACAGCGGAGTGCCGGGCAGATGTTTCCATTCCCCAGACACCCCATCGACTTCGCTATTCTCCTCAACCAGGAAACGCACCTTTCCGGTATGGATGGCACACATATCCACATAATCATACGGATCAGACCGGTAACGGCTGATTATTTTGTCAAAGTGTATTTCCTGCTGTGAGGACATGGTTCTTGCTTACCTGTGGCTTGTTGATCAAATTATTTTCAGCAGTCGCAAAGGTGCGCACAGCGCACCCTACCCTGCTGCGAATAAATTAATACGTTTTATTAGTGCTGGCCGCCAGCCGCACTTCCGTGTCCACTGTCACCATGTTCCGCCTCAGCACCACCGTGTCCACCTTCAACCCGGTGCAGTTCAAACATAGGAGCCTTGGCAATCTTGAAGTTTGTAATAGAACATTTAAAATTTTTGGCTGAGGTATTAATATAACGACGATCAGCTGTGGTGTACTTCAACCCCTGCCCGGCGGGGATGGTCTGACTGATGAGCCAGTGTTCGCGGTCAAGAAACTTGCCGTCTCCTTTATCTGCGGCACCGTAGAACTCACAGGCAACATTAACATTATTAATTGGCTGCTCAGAGGAATTGTGAATAACAAATTCACTCTGCACAGTCTGACTGGCTACACCTGCAAGCTTATAATCAACCAGTACTACCTTGTCCATCAAGGTTATCGCATCAGCTGACGGCCTTTGCTCAACAATTTGTAATCCTTTTGGAGTGAGTGACGCATTCGCTATAAGTGCTGTTGCGGCTCCGGCACCGGCAATGCAGAGGATAACTTTTGCCCAGTATTTCTTGTCCATGGCTTTCTCCTTTTTATTCGTTATGCAACTTTTATACATTCTTCCATATCAGACATCGTAAACTCCCATTTTCAACAGTTATTATTTTGGACATTTTTTACTCACCACAGAGAACACAGAGTCTAATTTCCTCTGTGCTCTCTGTGGTAAAATAAGCTGCAAATTTGCGACTGAATGTCCATTTTTTCCTTATGCAGCTATTACTGTGCAACAAAAAGAAAGAATGACTGAAATATTTACGAGATATTTACGAGATCTATATATCCTGAAACCCTTTATATTTTATATCTCAATTTATACTGTTCGTTTGCCTGGATGGCAAGGCAAAAGTTAGCTTAAAGGCTTCAGGTAGAGGGTAACGGGTTGAAGAGAGACAACAGAGCGTGTATGATAAGGGTATAATCCGGGGATTCCCCACTGCAACCTTTAACCCTCTACCTCTGATAATGGTTTCCGATAATCTCTTCAGCAACGGCAAGGTAACAGAAGATTTTTCCTTTAATACTGCTGTTGCCGAGGTCTTTGACGATATGCTGGATCGCTCTGTTCCCTTTTACCGGACAGTGATCGAGAGTACCGCCGCTCTGATTCGCGGCATGGCAACGCCGAAAAGCTGTGTTATTGACCTGGGCTGCTCCACCGGCTCCACCCTGCTGGAACTGGCTCGGTTGCTGCCGGATATGGAACTGCGCTTTATCGGGATCGACAATGCCCCGGCCATGCTGGATAAGGCTGAACGAAAGCGAGAGATGTTCTCCTTTACAAGAGAGTCCTCCATTGAATTCCGTAACCAGGATATCACCAGAGCCGGTCTGGAAGAAGGAGATATTCTGCTCTGTAACTATACCATGCAGTTTATCCGCCCCATACTCAGACCGCAGTTTGCGCACAGGCTGTACCAGTCCCTGCCCAAAGGCGGCCTCCTCTTTATCAGTGAAAAGGTTATCAGTCCGCACGGACGTTTAAACCGGGAATTCATCCGCCTCTATCATGACTTCAAACGAAAACAGGGGTATTCAGAACTGGAAATTTCCACAAAACGGGAGGCTCTGGAAAATATTCTTATCCCTTTTTCCGTACAGGAAAACATCGACCTGCTGACAGAGGCCGGATTCAGCGAGATTGAGACCTTTTTTCGCTGGAATAATTTTGCCTCTTTTGTGGCAGTTAAAAATCCTCCCGGCTCAACTCTCAATGAATAAAATGCCATCCTATCTTGATCATCTTATCAACGCAGATCACGAGGCAATACAGAGGCTGCATCAGGAAAAACAGGCTTGGATCAACCAACCTAAAAAAGGTTTTCTCCGTTACCGTACCCCCATGGAAGCTGTACAGCAGGTACGCGCCGAGCAGCTTGATCTATCCGGGGATGTGATCCGCATCGGCAGTCGGGAGGAGGTCAGCGAGCAGGAGTACAAACAGCTCCTCCATCTGCTGCGCACCTTTATCCCCTGGCGTAAGGGGCCTTTTTCCATCTTTGATATTGACATAGATGCGGAATGGCAGAGTAACCGCAAATGGGATCGAATGGTGCCTCAACTTCCCGATCTGAGGGGAAAGGTCATCGCCGACATTGGCAGCAACAACGGTTATTACATGTTCCGCATGGCAGCCAGCTCTCCAAAGCTGGTTCTGGGATTTGAGCCGTACATCCACCACTATTTTACCTTTTCCGCCCTTAATGGTTTTGCCGGGTTGGACAACCTGGCCGTTGACCTGCTGGGGATCGAACACCTGCCGCTCTTTCCTGAGTGTTTTGATGTCATCTTCTGTATGGGCATTCTCTACCATCGCCCCTCACCCATTGATGCCCTGCGCGACCTGTTGACGGCCCTGAAGCCGGGCGGCTGTCTGCTGCTTGAATCCCAGGCCATCGGCGGCGAGGAATCCATGGCTCTCTTTCCAGAGAAAACGTATGCCAAGGTTCCAGGTACCTGGTTTGTCCCTACCGCCTCCTGCATGGTGAACTGGCTTGCCAGAACCGGTTTCACGGATATTAACTGCTTTTGCAGTCATCCCATGAGCAGCCGTGAACAACGGAAAACCGACTGGATGGAGTTTGAATCATACCAAGATTTCATTGACAGTAATAACTCTGAACTTACGGTAGAGGGGTACCCTGCTCCATGGCGGGTTTTTATCAAGGCTCACAAAAAAAGGTGAGAGGGAATACGTTGTGAAATAGTCGAAAACCTGATACATATAATTATACGAAATCAATTATACGAAAATAACTATTCATACGACACAAACCAAACAGAGGGAAAATTGATGAAAGCTGAAGAATGTACCTTATACCACGGCGGCCTCAAGGGTGCGGAAACTGTTTTTGGCGAGCTGGCGGAACAATATAATGTCAACGAGGTGATTTTTACCTTTGAAGGACACCGGCTCAACCGAGACAGAAATGCCGTGTCCCTGAGCGAAGAAGAACTGCAACGGGGTGACATCAGCATGGAAATCGCATCCAGAATGATGAACCGTACCTATTATGAGACCGAAAAAATCCGCCGGGTCTTACAGGCGATCTTTCACATGGTCAACAAGGGACACCAGGTCTTTGTCATCGGCACCATCTTAGACGACAACTCGGTCAAGGGCGGCACTGGCTGGGCCGTAGAGCTGGCCAAGCTCTTTAACCGCCCCCTCCATGTCTTTGACCAGAACCGCAACGGCTGGTACACCTGGTCGAAAGACGAGTGGGTGGATGAGCAGACCCCTAAAATCGCCTTTGACACCTTTGTCGGTTCAGGAACACGCTATCTGAGCGATGAGGGCAAGGTTGCCATTGAAAAACTGTTTGCTGACAGTTACCAGGGCTGAGCAGTACATTAGACTCAGTAGAGTATTGAGTTGTGAGTTATGAGTATTGAGAAAAAGCCGTGCGACTCTCATTCCTCACAACTCATTCCTCACAACTCATTGCTCAGACCGACCATCAAGCTGTGCTGGCACAGAATCAGACATCAAGCACGGACAGGTCAATATGTAGTTCCTTGATCTTACGATACAGTGTTGAGCGGTCAATCTCCAGCAGCCGGGCGGCCTTGGCCTTATTACCTCCGCATTTTCGCAGGGCATATAAAATTCGCCCCTCGGGTGTATTTTCCTGTATAACCTCAGCTGGCTGGTTAAGGGGAGTGACTACAGCCTCAAGAGTTGGACTCCCTGCTTGTACGCCCATTTCAGCCTGCGTTGGCTGGACAGCTCCTGCACGGTACAGAGTTATCTCTCCTGGCAACTGTTCTGCGGCAATAGTCGAACCTGGACAGAGGACACAGGCTCTCTCCAGAACATGCTCCAGCTCACGGACATTCCCCGGCCAGGGATAGGCAATCAGATAAAGCATGGCCTGGTCAGAAATTCCCGATATTTCCTTGTTGATCTTCTTTGAAATCTGCTTGAGAAAAAAATGTACCAGCAGCTCCACATCTCCTTGCCGTTCCCGCAGGGCAGGCAGGATAACATCAATAACCCGCAAACGAAAATAAAGATCCTCCCGGAACTCTCCCTGCCGCACCATCTGGATCAAATTCAGGTTGGTGGCGGTAATAATTCTGGTGTCCACCTGGATAGGGGTATCACGACCCACCGGATAAAAGGTCTTTTCCTGGAGAAAACGGAGCAGACGAAGCTGGACCATGGCTGAAATATTGCCGATCTCATCGAGAAACAGGGTACCGCCGTCGGCTTGGAGGATTCTTCCCATCCGATCCCGATCCGCACCGGTAAAGGCTCCCTTGCGATGGCCGAACAACTCGCTCTCCAGCAGATTCTCAGGGATTGCAGTACAGTCCACCTTAACCATGGGACGGCTCTTGCGGTGGCTTTCCAGATGCAGGGCCTCTGCAGCCAGCTCCTTACCAGTACCCGACTCCCCGGTAATGAGAACTGTGGTATCGACCTTACCAACATTTTCAATCATGGTATAAACAGTCTGCATGGAATCGCTCTGACCGATAAAGCGGTGAAAGCTGGTTCGTCTGCCGGACTTCTTCTCCGGCAGCACGCAGCTCATGTCCCTGGCCACGATAACCACCCCGTGCGAATTATTCTGCAGGTCGGTAAAGGGGGAGACACAGACCGAGAGAATCCGTTCCTGTTTATCCGCAGTCGAACATTCCACCCGGTGTTCATTGATCTCCATACCGGTTTTCAGAACATGGACGGCATCTTCCTGAAAGATGCGCAGATCTTCGCGGCTGCAGATTTCCCGGAAATTATCCCCACTGCTGCTGCCGGGAGTCAAATCACGCATCAGGTTCTGCCCCGCCTGATTCATGGTGACAATGGTCAAATCCTGATCCAGGGTGATAATGGCATCGGAAACGCTCTTAAACACTGTTTCCAGCAGTGCCTGATACTGTTTATTCTGAGCCTCCACCCGTTCTTTTTCCTGTTCCAGGCGATACTGACGTAGAGCCAGACGCGCGGTCTTGAGCAGGGTATCCTTGTCCACTGGTTTGGAGATATAGTCAAAGGCACCCAGCCGAACAGCTTCGGAAGCGGTATCCACGTTGGGATAGCCGGTCACCATGACCACCGGACAGTCCCTGCCCATTTCCCGGATTCGCCTGAGCAGATCAATGCCCGAGGTTCCCTCCAGGACAATATCGCT
>DAOVTM010000139.1 GCA_030633145.1 Desulfobulbaceae bacterium | reverse complement strand
TCCTTAAACCTTTATGCCGGTACTTCTTGCGGCATATTTATGAGTGCTGATAATGGTGACAACTGGACTGCGGTTAATGCAGGATTGACAAATACGAATATTTCCGCCCTTGCCATAGACCCTGCTGTCTCCACAAATATCTATGCAGGGGTTTATGGTTTAGGTATATTCAAATCTGTTGACAGTGGTAAAAACTGGGTTGTTGCCAATGCCGGATTGACAAATTTTGACTTTCAAATTTTTGCCATAGACCCTGTAACTCCATCAACTCTTTATGTAGGCACTTTTGGCGATGGAGTATTTAAAAGTATTGACAGCGGTGCTAATTGGTTCAAGGTTAATACAGGGCTGACAAGTACTGATATTCAAGCCCTTGCCATAGACCCTGTCACGCCGTCAACTCTTTATACCGGAACCTGGGATAGCGGGGTATCTAAAAGTACCAATAGCGGCGGTCAATGGACAGCGGTCAATACCGGATTGACATCTTTAGATATTATCAATCTTGCCATAGACCCTGTTACACCATCAACTCTTTTTGCCGGGACGTTTAGTGACGGAGTGTTCAGGAGTACTGACAGTGGTGAACACTGGACAGAGGTCAATACAGGGTTGACAGATACGCATGTCAAATCCCTTGCCATAGATCCGTCCACACCATCAACCATTTATGCTGGGACTTTCAGGGGAGGAGTTTTCAAAAGTACTGATAGTGGCAGTAACTGGGTTACGGTCTATAAAGAATTAACAGATACCCATGTAGTGAGTCTTGCCATAGACCCTGTTGCTCCGTCAACTATTTATGCCGGGGTTTGGGATAGCGGGGTATTTAAAAGTATTGACAGCGGTAGCAACTGGACTTCATTCAATACAGGATTAACAAGTGTTCGCATTTCCAGCCTTGCCTTACCCTCAGAAGGTTTGTCAACTGTTTATGTCGGAACCGAGGGGAGTGGTGTATTCTCTCGAACTTCTATCAGGAAAAGTAATAGTCTATTATTATATATTCCCAGTATAATAAGTGGCAGAATAACAGACTGAGGTTCCTGAAAAGTAAAGTCTATTACAGGAAACAGAAATGAATTATTTTTGTTCCCACGCAGGAGTGTGGGAACGAGAAATAACCCGCCTGAAGGGCGATACGTTAACAAGGAGGACATCATGGGAGTTGACAACCTAATTTTTCTGGAAGTACTGGAATGGTTTGACGAATCCGGCCAGGAATTGCTGCACCGGCTGCCGGAAAACGGTTCAGGCGAGATCAAGTTCGGGGCTCAGCTAACTGTACGAGAGAGTCAGGCAGCGGTCATGTATTACCAGGGCAGGGCAGGGGATGCCTTTGGGCCGGGTCGTCACACCCTGAAAACCGCCAATATCCCTCTGATTACCAAGATCCTCTCCGCCCCCTGGGGTATGACCAGCCCCCTGCGGGCCGAGATGTATTTTGTCAACCTCAAGGTGTTTACCAACCTTAAATGGGGAACCCGTGATCCCCTGGCCTTTCGTGATTCCGAACTGGGATTGGTTCGTCTGCGGGCGCACGGAGTCTTTAATATCCGGGTGGTGCAGCCGGTGCTGTTCATCAATACCCTGGCAGGAACCATGGGCAAATACACCACGGAACAGATCGAACAGTATCTGCGCCGGGTGATTATCTCCCGCCTTAACGACCATCTTGGTGAAACCCTCAAGACCCTCTTTGATCTGCCCGGTCAGTTTGATGAGCTGGCAACCGGTTTGAAAAAGAGGCTGGAAAATGATTTTTCCCGTTTTGGACTTGCCCTGGACGAGCTGTATATCACCTCCATTACCCCGCCCGAGGATGTGCAGACTGCCATTGACGATCAGAGCCGGATGAGCGTAATTAAGGATATGGATAAATTTGTCCGCATGAAGGCTGGTATGGCCATGGAACGAGCAGCAGAGGCAGGGGGCGAGGCTGGTGCAGGTCTGGGCATGGGAATGGGTATGATGATGCCGGCCATGTTTGCCGGGACTCAGCAACAGCAGGCAGCGGGGCAGGGGGCGGCAACTGGAGGTGTGGCAAAGATTAAGTGTCCTGACTGTTCCAGCACCATTGGCGCAGATTCTCGATTTTGTCCCCTGTGCGGCCATCAACTGGTTGTGCTGCGTCAATGTGCTAACTGCGGTAAAAATTTGACACCAGGAGCGCAGTTTTGTTCCCGCTGCGGTCATTCTGCTGATGAAAAACCAGCAGCACCGATCTGTTCCAACTGCAAAAATGAAAATCTACCCGGAGCAAAGTTTTGTGATAATTGCGGGCAGAAACTTTTTACTGCGTGATAGTTTTTTCACCACCGAGAACACCGAGAACACAGAGGACGCAGAGAAGACAGAGAAAAAATAAAAAAAGTCCTTTCAAAGGTTGACACTGTTTCCATACCCTCTTATTGTGTGCATATACACATAGCATGAATTTCATACAGGGTATCTTCTGTATGGGAATATTATAATAGTTTTTCTGAGGAGGAAACAGGATGAAGTTATGTATTACAGCAACGGGAAATAATCTGGAAGCAATGACAGATGCGAGTTTTGGCCGGACACCCTGGTTTATTCTGGTGGATACGGATGGAGATGGTTTTGAGGCCATAGAAAACAGTTCCGTCAATGCCAGTCAGGGTGCGGGCATTGCCGCTACCCAGACCATAGCTGATAAAAAAACCGAGGCTCTGCTCACCGGCAGGATCGGACCCAAGGCTCAGGCTGCCTTATCTGCTTCTAATATTAAGATGTACGAAGGACTTGGACAGTCAACAGTGGCAGAGGCCCTGGAGCAGTTCCGCAAGGGACAGTATAAAGAGTCAGGTACTGGTGGTACTGGTGCTGGTTCTGGTTCTGCTGGCACAGGAGCAGGTGCTGCCAATGCTGGAGCGGGATCAGGCTCAGGTGGCTGTGGATGCGGCCAGGGCGGAGGTCGAGGAAGAGGAATGGGAGGAGGAAAGGGCCGGGGTATGGGCGGTGGCGGTGGTATGGGTGGTGGCAGGGGGAATCAATAGTGACAATCGAACTGCGCCCGGAAATAATCTCTAACTTTGCTGAAACTGGTTTCACGACCCCGGTGATCGGTATCACCGGCGGCAAAGGTGGGGTGGGCAAGACAACCGTGGCTGTCAACCTGGCTGCGGCCTTAGCGGAAAGAGGCAAAAAAATTGCCTTGGTGGATGCCGATGTTGATGCCCCCAACGCCCACATCCTGCTGAGCATGACCCTGGAAAATAATCAGGATGTGCAGATTACCCAGCCAGTCTTTGATAAGGAAAAATGTACCGACTGCCTGCTCTGCATCTCTGCCTGTCGCATGAATTCTCTGTTTCGTCCCAAGGAGAATACCATCATCCTCATGGGGGAATGCAATGGCTGCGAGGCATGTTTTCTCGTCTGTCCGGCAGATGCTATCAGCAAAGGACAACGTTCTGTGGGTGCAACCAGCAAGAGCAGCAAGGGCAATCTGACCCTCTATACCGGGGCTCTTCATCCCGGCCTTGAGGAAAGTGCCCTGGTGGTTACCGCCCTCAAAAAGAGGGCCTTTGCAGAGGCGGACAACTATGACATGATCCTGGTTGACACCTCGCCCGGCACCCACTGCAACGTCATTGATGCTCTCAAGGGGGCAACCCATGTGCTGGCAGTAACCGAGCCAACTCCCCTGGGAGGACATGATCTGGATCTGATCCTCTCCCTGCTGGATATGTTCAAGGTCAGTCGAACCATCTTTATCAACCGGGCCGACCTGCCCGGTAATATGAGCGATATGCAGGATGTGGCGGCTGCCCATGCAACACAGATTGAAACCGGGCTGCCCCTCGATGACGATCTGTTGACCAGCTATGTGGAGGGAGTGCCGGTGGTGGAAGCGTTTCCGGATTCCCGGGCAGCAATAACCTTTCTGGCTGTGGCCGATAACCTTATTGCGGAGTACCTCTCATGACATTGCAAGATTATACTGGATCCGTAAGAAAGGAAATTGTGGTCTTGAGCGGCAAGGGCGGGGTGGGTAAATCTTCGCTCACCGCAGCCATTGGCACTCTGCTTGCCGAGCCGGAATTAACTGGAAGTAAACGAAAAATAGTCCTCTCTGATACTGATGTGGACGCACCCAACCTGCACCTTGTTCTTGGCGCAGAATTTGAAAGCAGCAGCGGTATTGTTGCCTCGGACAAGGCATTTATCGACTATGACCGCTGTATTGGCTGCATGGAGTGCGTAGAAGCCTGTAAGTTTTCCTCCATCATCGGGGACGATGAACCGGTAATGATCAACTATTCCTGCGAGGGATGCGGAGCCTGTGTTCTGGTCTGCCCGGAAGAGGCGATTACTATCCAGCCGGTGGAAAACGGTAAGTTGAATATCCTGGATGTCCCTCTGAATGACGGTGCGTCGATGCGGGTGGTAGCCGGAGAGCTGGGCATAGGTGAATCCAGTTCCGGTCGGTTGGTGGATATTGTCAAGCAGCACGCCAGGCAGGAGGCGGAGTTGAGTAGAGCTGATTTATTGCTCACTGATGGCCCCCCAGGTATTGGCTGCCCGGTGATTGCGTCCCTGAAAGGTGCTGATTATACTATCCTGGTCACCGAGCCTACTCCCTCAGCCCTGAGCGATCTCAAGCGGGCAGTGGAGGTGGTGGAGTTTTTCAAGGTTCCAGCAGGGGTAGTCCTTAACAGGGCTGATATGCACGATCCGTCCAGGGAGGTTCTCCTGTCCTGGCTTAAAGAAAAGGAGATCGAGCTGCTGGTGGAGATCCCCTATGATCCCAAGCTACCCGAGGCACTTGCCCAGGGGGAACTGTCCGTAACCATGTATCCAAATGCCCCTGCATCACTGGCAATCATGGATTTATGTAAAACAGTGGATAAAATACTTGCAGGGAAATAAAAAATATGTTGATAGTATCTGCGATGTGATTATGTTTGCAGAAAGCAAAACCAAAATTGCCGAAAGCAAGAAAGTTTGTTATGTATTTATTTATTTTAATGGCCGAATATATCAGGCCAACTACCCAAGGAGATTGACATGTTTGAAGTAGCCATTGACAAAGACAAATGTACAGGTTGTGAAGAGTGTATTGGTAGCTGTCCCGCAGCAGTTCTTGAGCTGGTTGATGGGAAGTCTGAGCCCGTAGAGATGGACGAATGTCTGGGTTGTGAGACCTGTGTAGAGGTTTGTCCTGAAGAGGCCATCACAGTTACCGAGGTATAAGAATACCTGATTAAGGTGTTCGACTGTGATGTGTGCAGCTCTGATCGGGTTGCTCAAAAGGTGTCATACAGCGATGTGTGACACCTTTTTTTTG
The DNA here is from genome assembly GCA_030633145.1 of Desulfobulbaceae bacterium. Lineage (GTDB taxonomy): Bacteria > Desulfobacterota > Desulfobulbia > Desulfobulbales > Desulfobulbaceae > DAOVTM01. The sequence goes on along the minus strand of DAOVTM010000139.1, from coordinate 4,126 downwards.
CGCATCTGCCCTGCTAAAAGGAGAAGAAAGTCATAAACGACAAGAAACCGCTCACGCCCCTGGCAGTCCATAAACAACTGGCCGGAGACAACTGCGGACGCTGCGGACTTCCCACCTGTTTTGCCTTTGCCGCTGCCCTGGTTTCGGGCAGGAAACAAGCCGCAGACTGCCCCCTGCTCGATGAGCAGGCTATTTCATCCCTGTCCGGTGATCTTGCCGGTGGAAAAGCAGCAACCCAGCCTGATCAGGCAGAGTTTATAGATCGTCTTGAAGAAAAGGTACGTGGTCTGGAGCTGTCTCGTATCGCGCCGATTATCGGAGCTACCTGGAACGACAGGCGGCAACAACTGGTAATCAACTCGCTTGGCAAAGATTTTCAGATCGACCAGCAGGGCAGGGTGACCTCGGAGTGTCATATCATCCCCTGGGTCAAGGCTCCGCTCCTCTCCTATATCACCCATAAAGAGCATCAGGGAATCACTGGCTCCTGGATATCTTTTCGGGATATTGAGGGCGGTAAAGAGTGGCAGAATTTGTTCACCAGCCGCTGTGAACGGGTTCTCAAGGATCTTGCCGACGCTCATCCTGACCTGCTCACCGATATCATTGACCTCTTCATGGGCAGACCAACCATTGGCTTTGACGCAGATATTGCCCTGATTCTCCATCCCCTGCCCCATATTCCCCTTCTTATCTGCTACCAGGCACCGGACGAAGAGCTGGAGTCTGATCTGAATATTTTTTTTGATGAATGCTGCCCAGTAAACCTCCATATTAAATCTATTTTCACCCTCTGTTCCGGGCTGGTTCAGATGTTTGACAAGATAGCTGTAATGCATAAGTAATTTGACAGCATGGGAACTCTCTTTTATAGTGTTCTGTTACAAAATATCACGGAAACAAAAATGTAGGGTGCGCTGTGCGCACCACTGCCATATCATCGTTTTATAAAAGTATCAGGTAAGCGGAGACTTTGACTGGTAAATGATGCCCAAAATACCTTCTGAAATATCGTCTGCGTCAATGCAGACAGAGGATTAAGAAAAAATGAAAAAAACAGTACTGGTCACTGGCGGCTGCGGCTTTATCGGTGCCAACTTTGTCCGCCTGCTCCTGGAAACCAGGCCTGACTGGCAGATCATCAATCTGGACAAGCTCACCTATGCGGGCAATCTGCTTAGCCTTGAGGATATCAGCGATCAGGAGAATTATCATTTTGTCAAGGGGGATATCTGCGACAAGGGATTGCTGGAAAAACTCTTTGCTGACCATCAAATTGATACTGTGGTTCATTTTGCCGCTGAATCCCATGTGGATCGTTCCATCACCGGCCCGGCTGAGTTCATCCAGACCAATATTGTGGGTACCTTTACCCTGTTGGAGTCTGCGAAAAAACAGTGGTTGGATAATGGCAGTGGAGGTACGGAGTTGTGCCGTTTCCTCCATGTCAGCACCGATGAGGTGTATGGCTCTCTGGGTGCGACCGGTTTGTTCACCGAAGAGACTAATTATGATCCACGTTCACCCTATTCTGCCTCCAAGGCATCATCGGATCATCTGGTGCGGGCCTATTTTCATACCTACGATCTTCCCATTCTTATAACCAACTGTTCTAATAACTATGGACCTTATCAGTTTCCAGAAAAGTTGATCCCCCTGGTACTCAACAATGGTCTGCAGGGAAAAGAGCTGCCCGTATATGGGGATGGCGGTAATGTGCGCGACTGGCTCTATGTGCGGGATCACTGCGAGGCCATTGCCCTGGTGGTGGAGCAGGGGGTGGTTGGTGAGTCCTATAATATCGGCGGTCATAATGAGATGAATAATTTGCAGGTGGTGGAACTGCTCTGCGCAATGCTTGATGAAAAGGTGGGAATGCTGCCATCTGGTGAGCCGAGAACCTCCCTGATTACCTTTGTCAATGACCGCCTCGGCCATGACCGTCGCTATGCCATAGACGCAGATAAGATTGATCAGCAGCTGGGCTGGACACCAAAGCTCACCTTTGAGCAGGGGATTGACAAGACCGTTGACTGGTACCTTGCCAATCGGGTCTGGATGGATTCTGTTATGGATGGTTCCTACCGGAAATATTATGAAAAAATGTATGGGTAATGAGATGTTCCCCCTTGTTCCCACGCAGCGCATGGGAACGAGTAAGGAGTTTAGTACGCCATGGTGCGCACAGCGCACCCTACAGGTAAGCGCAGACTCCGAGCGAAGACGTTAACCGGCAAATGAAGGGATCAATAAAATTACCAAAACTCATGAATCTTGAGATCAATAACAATGAAAATTGAACCACAAAAAATACCTGAAGTGTTGGTCATTGAGCCAACCGTGTATGGCGATGAGCGCGGTTTTTTTTACGAGAGCTTCAACCAGCAGCACTGGCAGAAAGAGACCGGACTTGAGACCACCTTTGTCCAGGAAAACCACTCACGCTCCACGCAAAATGTGCTGCGTGGACTCCATTATCAGATCCAGCAGTCCCAGGGTAAGCTGGTTCGGGTCATCCTGGGCGAAGTCTTTGACGTGGCGGTTGATCTACGGAGGAACTCACCTTTTTTCGGCCAATGGGTGGGGCAGCATCTCTCTGCGGATAATAAAAAACAGTTCTGGGTGCCAGAGGGGTTTGCGCACGGCTTTGTGGTACTTTCCGAGGTTGCCGAGTTTCTCTACCTGACCACGGATTACTACGCCCCGGAGCATGAACGGGCTATTATCTGGAACGATCCTGAGCTGGCTATTGACTGGCATCTGACCGGAGAACCGAGCCTGTCTGGTAAGGATCAGGAGGCAGGTTTTTTTAGAAACGCTGAGTGTTTTGCCTGAACAGCTATTCTTGTTCCGTACTACAAGCCTGACACTGCTGGCGACTAAGCGTGTATATGATCCATATACGATCTAAGGATCGCATTTATTTTTGTTTGATATCCTTTGCCCTGATTCCTGAAAAAATCGAGAACATCGTTGTCCAGACGGATTGAAATTGCTGTTTTCTCTTTGGGCAGAACAATATCGGCATCTGCCCAAAAATTTTCCGCTGTTTCAGGTATGTCTGAAAAATCGATGTTACTGTTCTCCGTATATCTTTTTGAAATAGGTGTTTGTTTCATTTTTCGTTGCCCTCCTCGCAGATATTAACCGGACTGTATTTTTTGATTCCGTATAGACCAGAATTACAATCGTACCAGTCATATCACCTAATGCAATCAAGCGTGTTTCTCCATAGTCTTCCCGGTCATCAATTTTTACAATCATTGGTTTTTGAAAGACGGTTGTCAACTCAGTAAAATCAATAGCGTGTTTTCGGATATTTATCTGTCGTTTCTTTTCATCCCAAGTGAATCTCATATAGATACTATACGATTGTATATACGATTTTTCAAGAGGTTATTTTTGAGAGCAATAGTAAGGTACCGGTATGGGAGGATCAAGCGTTACTAATATCTGTATTAACCGAAATCTCATTACTGATAGTAAATATATCATCGAGATCCAAGTCATGAATATTACGGCGGCCATTAACCCTGGCCAGGGTTTCCAGTTCCTCTGTGGTGGCCTTGCAAAAATTCGTAAAGCGATCAGCAGAAGCCGGGATGGAAAAACGTTTCCGCAGCTCAGGATCCTGAGTTGCGATCCCCACCGGACATTTTCCCGTATTACAGATTCGATACTGCTGGCAACCGATGGCTAACAGCGAGGTCGTGGCCAAGGCCACTGCATCCGCACCCAGGGCAATGGCTTTGGCAATATCAGTAGAATCACGAAAACCGCCAGTAACGCAAAAGGTTACCCTGGAACCGGTCTGCTCAAGATATTTGCGTACCCTGCGAATGGTATAAATTGCTGGCAGACAGATATGATCCCGGATGAAATTAGGAGCAGCCCCGGTGGCTCCGCCCCGGCAATCAACCGTGATAAAGTCCGGTTTTGCCTGGAGGACAAATTCGAGATCTTCCTCAATATGGCCTGCGGTAAATTTAATACCCACCGGTTTGCCGTTTATGGTTTCCCGGATGGAGCTGACCATCGCAGCCAGGTCCTGCGGACTTTGAATGTCCGGCTGAAAGTTAGGTGAGATAAAATCCTCTCCCACGGCAATGCCTCTGATTGCGGCAAT
>DAOVTM010000419.1 GCA_030633145.1 Desulfobulbaceae bacterium | reverse complement strand
ATTTCAAATAGATAACTTTTGTCGAACTCTGGTTCCCATGTTCCTGCGTGGGAACCTTGAATGACCGCTCCAGCGGTCTCATCAGGACAGACAGAGTCTCGCAAGCTCGCTTACCTGGAGCGTAAGAACGAGAGTGGTGCGAAATCATCCATAACCTGACATGTTGGCAATGTCGCATAATATATATTATGTTAAATTTACGCTTAGACAGTCATGCTAACACGTTGCAGCTATATTCACTGCATGAACCTCTATCCTCTCCCTGCCACGGAAACTTGTCTTCTTGAGTTTGAAACCAAGATCAATATCCCCTGAGGCGGTCTCAAAAGATTCGTGCATGAAAAAGCCGATACCGTGTACCTGACTGCTGCCATGCTGCAGCAAGAACTTCAAATGTTCCCGCAACCGGGATACGGAATGCATTTTAACATTTTTCAAAAGAAAAACTGGTTCCGGATTTCCCTGACCAAACGGTTCCATACGGAATAACCCCTCAACCAGTTCTTCAAGGCTGTCCTCAGTATGGAGAATCCGATCAATAACAACCCCCGGTTGAATCTCTTCCTGTTCCATGGCACGGACACTCTGATCAAAATCCTTGGAAAACTCTGCAAGATCCTTGGCAAGCACGGTCATGCCGGCTGCCATGGCATGACCTCCAAATTGAATAATATGCTCATCGCATCCGTGCAAAGTTAGAAACAGGTTTAACCCTGGTATTGATCTTCCTGATCCCTTGAGCATTTCAGTATTTACTTTATTACTTTCATTGGTAGCGGTATCACCGGTAAAAACCAGGCTTGGGAGCTGAAATCGATCAATCATCCTGGCAGCAATAATACCGACAACCCCTGGATGCCAATCCCTGCCAACAAGAACCAGGCTCATCCTGCCCTGTTCCACCTGCTCTTCCGCCTGTAGCACAGCATCATCTAATGCGGTTCGTTCCAGTGCCTTACGCTCCTTGTTTGCCTCATCCAGGGCCAGGGCGTATTCCATCGCCTTTTCAGTATCCTTACAGAGCAACAGATTTGCTGCGAGTTGTGGACGACCTAGTCGGCCAACCGCATTAATCCTCGGGGCAAGTTGAAAAGAAATTGATTCTGCGGTCACATAGCCATCGTCCAGACCAGCTCGCTCGCATAATGCCCATACTCCTGGCCGTACCCGTTCGGTGACCACTTCAAGCCCTGCCTTGACCAGAATGCGATTCACCTCAACCAGCTCCATCACATCTGCCACAGTTCCCAGGGCCACCAGATCAAGATATTCTCTCAGGTTGGGCATGGTTTCCCTGGTCCAGAACCCCTGTTCCACCATTTTTCTCCGCACCGCCATGACCAGAAAAAAGGCCACCCCTACCCCTGACAGCCTTTTGCATGGAAAAGTACACCCCTTCTGCTTAGGGTTGACAACCGCATTAGCTGCAGGAGTTTCAGACCCCGGCTCATGGTGATCTGTTACAATAACTTTAAACCCTAACTCTTGAGCATGTTGTACTTCTTTCACCGCAGTAATTCCGCAGTCAACCGAGATCAAAAGGGCTGGCATGGGTACCTTTGCAGCCAGCCGATCAATAGATTCCATGGTCAGGCCATAGCCGTCTGTCATACGGTTGGGTATATGATAGCTCACTTCCAGATCAAGTTTCCGCAAAAAATCAGTCAACAGCACAGTGGCAGTAATACCGTCAACATCATAGTCACCATAGATAATGATCTGTTCCCGGTCGCGAACCGCAGTGAGCAACAGTTCCACTGCCGCATCCATCCCTTTCAGGAGTGTAGGTTCGGGCAGGTCAGCTAGCTGCGGTTCAAGGAATGTTACTGCCTCCTCCGGGGTAACAAATCCACGCTGAAAGAGAAGTTCAGCAAGAAAAAGTGGTACGTTAAGATCTCGGGCAAGCTGGCGGCAGTACTCCACCTGCTCCTTGCTCATCGGCGGCTGGACAATAAACTGGTTATGATTCTCGTTGGTATTCAATTTTTTTTATTCATAATTGAGTTACTCTAATATAGTGCTACCTTTTACGTTTGTTCCCATGCTCCAGCGTTACCGGGACGCTGGATCGTCCTTACCGCATTCCCACGCAGGAGCGTGGGAACGAGTGTATTCATAATTGAATTACTATAATATAGATCTACCTTTTAGAGACAGGTTAGAGTGACAGGTTAGCCTTAATCTGCTCCCCTACCCGTTCGCCCTCTTCCCGGTTGAACCAGTTCAGGTCATTATTACGTCTAAACCAGGTCATCTGCCGTTTGGCATATCTTCTCGTATCCCGGATCAGGTGTTCCATCATCTCCTCCTGATTCCAGATTCCGCTCAACAGGTTTCCTGCGTGACGATAGCCAATGGATTGCATGGATGCAAGCTCAAATTCATAGCCCATCCCATGCAGTGTTTGCACCTCTTCAAGCAAACCCTGCTCAACCATGACCCTGCTGCGCTCTTTTATGCGCTGGTACAACTGTTCCCTCTCGCAGGTAAGAGCTGCCTGGTACATCCTTGTGAAAACGACCCCCTGCTCCTGCGTTTTCTGCTTTTCCAGCAACTCAGTCCATGTTTTACCTGAAGCATGATAAATTTCCAGCCCGCGCAGTAAGCGCTGACTATCGTTTTTATGAATTCTGGCTCCGCTTTCTGGATCAATACGGCACAGTTCAGCGTGCAGCCCCGCCCTACCCTCTTTGTCCAGCCGTTCCTGCAGCTGTTGCCGAATCTCTTTATCTGTCGGCATGGCGGCAAACAACCCCTCAACCAGAGCCTTGAGATAGAGACCGGTTCCACCGGTTATCAGGGCTGCACGGCCTCGGCCTTCAATATCCCTGATCGCAGCAAGACTGTCTCGCACAAACCTGGCAGCGTCATATTGATCATCCGGATCTACAATATTGATGAGATGATGGGGGATCTGCTGCATCTCTTCCTGGCTCGGCTTGGCGGTTCCAATATCCATGTAACGATAGACCTGCATGGAATCCATACTGATGATCTCGCAGGAAAATTTTTCCACAAGCTGAATGGACAGTGCTGTTTTACCGATGGCCGTAGGACCGACAAGGACGATTACGGGACAGTTGATGACTAAAGTTTTCTGTTTTTCGGCATCCTTCATATTGTTGATCAAAATGTTTTTAGAAAAATCCCAGCTCCTTATCTATCTCATCTCATGAAAGGGCAATTCGCAACGACCAAATAAAACTGTTAGCAGCTACTGGTTCCAAATAGGTGCGGCGTACATTGTAACACGATCTTCAAACTTATGCGGATAAAAAAAATGAAAATTTGTGCAAGGAATTCATGCCTTGATTCAATTTGAATTATCAGCCCGGATATGATAGTAACGAGTTGGTAAAATAGCCATTGATAGATGATCATGATATCAAGCTGTACAAATATGTAATCAAAATTACTGGTCTTGGTCATCGTTTCGGCCACATATTTTTTCTCTTAGCCCATAATAATAGCCTGTTAATCAGCAAAGGAAACTGTACTATTCCGGTAAAACATAGAGGCACTCGGAACAGAACGGTCAGTTTCATGTATATCCGCTGCTCGTCATGTAAAGGAATACGCAACGAATGGTAACAGGAGGCGTGCAACGCAACAAGAGGCAGGGGAAGCCAACGCAACTGGTGAAGCAACAGCCAGTCACGCTGAATCAAGAATGTCGTTCGGTAATACGT